>JAIOHV010000057.1 GCA_019912885.1 bacterium | reverse complement strand
AGTAGATGTCCAGGATGCGGATAAGTTCGGAGAGCCACGGGTACGGCACCTGTTCGCCGTGGACACGCAGCACCATGACGAGACCGGATTCGTCCTCGCGGAAAACCACCAGTTCCGTCGGATCGCTCGTGTAGCCGGTGTCGATGCCGAGCCAATAGGCGCCCATTTTCGGCGATAGATTCACCAGCATGTCGAAGCGCTCGCGCACCGCGGCCTCGTCCTCGCAACCCTCCAACTCCTCGCTGGTGATGACGACCAGGCGATAATCCGGCATGTCCTTGCGGCAGGCGTGGAGCGCGTCCAGGTCGAACGCGCCGAAGCTCGGCTTGCCGTGCTCGCCCGCGACCTCGTGCTGCCAACCCGGTGTGTCCTTGCCGCCGTAGAACTCGACCAGTTCGGCCTCGCGCTCGGGCGTCCACGTCGGGTTGATCCACGACGGCCAGCGGAACACCTTCCACTTTTTCGTTTCCGTCAGCCGGTAGTAGGTCGTATCGCGCAGGCCGTTGGGCGTCGAATAAATGCGGAACTTGCCGCCCGCGTTGAGGCACTGGCGCAGAGCATTCCACGCCCTCTCCGGAATCCACGCGCCCTCGTCCACCCAGAGCCGGTCCACGTGAAGCGACCGAAACGACGCTTCGCCATAGGGTCCGGCGGGCCGGAAGTGCAGCACCGTGCCCGTGGTGAACTCGATCCGGAAATAGGGACTGCGCTTGATCTTGGGTGTGCCGTTCTTGTTTTTGGCGATGGATGCCTCCAGGTCCGGATTCGCGCCGATCTGGAACTCCACCTCGTCGATGATCGTGTCGAGGTGCCCCTGGTGCGGCGCGGCCACAAGGCCCATGCCGTTGCGCGTGGTGAAGGCGTAGTGCAGGACATCGCCCGCCAACGTGATCGACTTTCCAGAATCTCTGCCGTCCAGGTGGATGATGTTGCCGCGCTCGCAGCGCAGGTCCTCGGCCTGGTGCTTCCAGAAAACGCGGCGCGATCCGTTGCGGTCGTGCAGGTACGCCTGGCCCCAGAGCACGGGGTCGCCCAGGACGCGAGCGATCTCATGGCGGTTTTCGGGTAGCGCGGTACTGGCCATCATGCCGCCTCCCGGCACGGGCTGACTGCGCCCCGGCGACCGGGCCGAAGAATCTCGCATGCGCCGCAAATATTCCCTTGACTTACCCGCCCCGCGAAGCGATGTGACACGTCGTAAGCTGCTGATTTGAAAGGAGAAACAGCATGAAGAAAGACGATGTAAAGCTCGGCGGGACGTATCTGGCCAAGGTGTCCGGCGCGGTTGTGCCGGTTCGCATCCAGGCCGAACACCCGCGCAACGGCTGGGTCGGCGTCAACACCGTCACCCACCGCGAAGTCCGGATCAAGACCGCCGCGCGTCTGCGGCGCGAAGTGAAGCCCAACCAACCCAAGTAACGAAAGGAACGACCCATGAGCACGAAGACCGTCACGATGAAAGAGGCGACCGAGCAGTATCTCGCGCACCTGCGCACCATCGGCAAGAACGAGCGGACCATCTACACCTACGGCAAGGACCTCGAACTCGCGGTCGAGTACTTCGGCGAGGGCAAAGACATCGCCAAGATCCTGCCCGTCCACGTCGCCGCCTTCTTCAAGGCCGACAACGTCAACAAGCTGATCCGCGAGGCGAAGGAACCGGGCAAGCCGCGCCAGGAGCGGCCCAAGAGTCCGATCACCATCACCAAGACCAAGCGCGTCTTCCGCATGATGCTGGTGTTCTGCAAGGACCAGGGATGGCTCGACAAGGTGCCGCTGCCCAAGGACGAGATGGCCAAGGTCAAGACGAGCGCCGAGGCCGATCCTGCCGCTGACGGCGAAAAGACCGCCGCGAGCGCCGAGTAAGCCATGTCGGACACCAACGCCAAAGTCGCCATCCCACCTGAGGTACTCAAGGGCATCGAGGCCGTGCGCATCTCCGGGCGCACGAACATGCTCGACCGGAACGCGGTCGCCGCCATCGCCCTGGACCTTGGCCACGTCGACGCCGCCTTCTGGCTCGACGACAAGGCCAACCGCAAGGCCTACGCCGAGGGAATCTTCCGAGGCTTCCGAGCCTGCGGTGAGCAGAGTCGAACCGAGGACAAGACACTCACCCCATAACGCCCACCACGAACACTTTCCCACCTCTCGCGCCCGCCGACGGGCGCTTCTCTTCGGGCCGGAAAAGTTCGCATAAGTGGTTGTTTTCCCTTGACTTTGATGTGACCCGAAGCCCTTGTGCGGCGCGTGAGCACGAGGAACCAAAACCGAAGGGAGAGCATGATGACCAAGACCAAGAAATCGAAAACCCGTAAGACGGCGACGATCCGCCGGATGGAAGCCGAAGCCGCGTTCGCGGCGGCGGGCGGCCTGAAATACACGGCGGCGCAGATCCGCCGCGAGATTCGGCAACTCATGGCCAAAAGGGAGGTCGTCCATGAAAACCGCTAGATTGCGACGCGGCATGGTCGCCCGGTACGTGGGAACGGTCCACGTCTTCATGACCGGCCTCAAAGTGAGGGTGAACGAGCCGATCCTGGGCGACAACGGACGGCCCACCGGACTCTGGGACGTCGCGCCCTGGATCGAGAAGGAGCAGCGGTTCTCCTGGGTCACGAGCGACGCGCGGCGCGAAGATCTGGTGCCGCTGGACGAGGAGGCGAGCAAGTGAATCAGCCCGCACCCTGCGTGAACCCTTGCGACCCTCTCCAGACCCCTGTCATTCTGCTCCACCCGTCCCGAACACTTTCGGAATTGATCGAGAGCTACCTGACTCGCCTGGAGGCCGACGGCAAAAGCCCGCACACCCTCAGCTGCTACCGCCGCGACCTGCGCCTGCTGCTCGCCTTCGCGGGCGATGTGGAGGCGGCGGCGCTCACGGCGGATCTGCTGGCGCGGTTCCTTTTGTCCGCGCCGGTCACCACGACGCACACGGGCGCGCCCCGTGGCGACGCGAGCCTGGGGCGCATAAGGGCTTGCCTCCGCAGCTTCGGGCGCTACGTGGCCAACGTGGGCGCAACGGGCCGCGACCCCGCCGACTGGATCAAGATCAAACGGTACGAGCGGGAAGCGCCGTCTTTCCTCTCGCCCGCCGAGGTCAAAGCCCTGCTCAAGGCGGTCGCGGCGCACAAGGGCGAGGCCGCCGAGCGCGACCTGGTCATGCTGCGCGTCCTGCTCGGAACGGGCATCCGTCTGGCGGAACTGGTCGGCCTCGACATCGGCGACGTGCGCCTCGACGAAAAGCAACTGCGCATCAAGCGCGCCAAGGGCGGCAAGGCCCAGGTGCGGTTCCTGAACACCGAGCTTCGGTCGATCCTGCGCAAGTACGTTCAGCGCCGCCGCAAGGAGATGGCCGAGACCGACGCGCTCTTCCTCTCGAATCGCAATAGGCGCATCAGCACGCGCCAGGTCCAGGAGCGCATGGGCCTCTGGCTCGCCTGGGCGGGACTCGACGGCAAGATCAGCGTCCACGGCCTGCGCCATACCTTCGCCACGCTGCTCTATGGCCGCACGAAGAACCTGCTCCTCGTGTCCAAGGCCCTCGGCCACGCCCGCGTCACCACCACCCAGGTCTACGCCCACATCACCGACGACGATTTTGAGGACGCCCTCGAGAGCCTCTGAGCCGCCCGGCTTTTTCCTCGCAGAAGGCGTCTTATGCGCGGAACGGCTGAAGGCCGAACCGCGACAGTCCGCGCACTTGCGCCGACCACCGCGAGCGACTTCCACGCGATTGGTTTTGCGTTCTCGCAGCATCAGTCCTCCGGTTTTTCCTTCGGTGTCTTGATTGGCGCCTTGCCCGGCGCCTCGCCTCGCACGCTTTCCAGCAACGCAACCGCCCACTCAGCGGGCGAGGTCTGCGGGCCGCCGCCGGTGTCCCGCTGCGCTCGCGTGGTCTTGAGGCACTCCAACTGCTTGCGGAACAACACGTCGTAATTTCCGACGGCGGCTTCGGCGTTGCCGAGCACCGCGCAGTGCCACTTGGCGTAATAAAAGGCGGCCATCGAAGCCTGCGCCAAGTCCGTCGACTGGTTCAGATCGAAGTCCCGGTGGATTGCGGCCAGGATGTCCTCGAAGATTGCCTTCTCTTCGTCGGTCAGCATCTTCTTGACGTAGGCCCCATGCTTGAGCGCGTTGGTGTTACCTGGCGGCGGGCCAGGATGGTTCTTGTGATTCGCGCCGTGCATGCGGCAAACCGAGTACCCGGCCACGGCGGGGTGGGTGCAACGCTCGCCGTTGCCCTTCATCCGCGCCTTACAGCGCCGAAACTGCTTTCCCATGCGGACGACGAAGTCCTCGTCTTGCGGTTTCTTTATGGAATCGACCATTTTCTACCTTTCGTCTGTGGATCGAATCCGGCCAAATCGCCGATCGGCGCGAGGCCGCGTGCCCACCAGTAAAAACCACCGGATTCCAGTGGCCAAGTTCAAAAAATGGAAGTTTTCACCCCGCATGACTTCCACCCCCTTGCTTCCGTCCAGCGCCTTTCAGGATGAAACGAATGCCCGTGCGGGTGAGCAAAAACGTCTCGGCGATTTCGGTGATGGTCTTGCCCGCATTGAACATCCGGATGATTTCCATATTGCGCACGACGCGCTTCGCCTTCATGCGAGACGGCACGTACAGGTAGCCGCCGGTGAAGTACTCCTGAATCCGCTCGACCAGGTCTGGCGGCAGGATTTTCACGGCTTCGGCCTTCCGACTTCGCATCACGCGCTCTGCCTTTCCGCACGCGGCGTACCCTCGAAGATCCGTTCGGCGGGCAAGGTCTCACGCAGCGTCTTGAGAAACTCTGGGAGATCGTCCTCGCCCATGCTGTCGTAGTCGGCGCACTGGCCCATGCGCCTGATGAGCGCCGTGTGGAGGGCGTAGGTTTTCAGCTTGCCCGATGGCGCGGTCCACTGACCGGCGGCGCAGCGGATGCGGCGTTCGCCGATGCCGGTCAGTGGTGAGATGTGCGAGAACTCCTTGCAGTGCAGGCAGTTGGCGCAATAGACGCGGCGCGGCGATTTGGGAGTGCTGTCGTTCATAAAACCTCCGTTGGTGTGAGTGTTGGGATTGGGATTACTCATTGGCGCATCGCTCCGTGGCGCTGGCCGGTGGAACGAACTCGATGTCGGAGAAAATGGGAAGGCCGCATGAGCGAGCCTCTTCAATCTCGCGGGCGGTGCCCTGGGACGCTTGCCAACCGTCGACGAGGACGACGAGGTCGCAGCGCCGCAACATCTCAAGGCCGCCGTTCATGAAGACCTCCTCGGGGGCGACGCCGCTCATGAACGCGGAATTCAAATGCGGGCAGATGACCGCATAGCCGAGCGACCACAAATGTACGGCGACCTCGCGGGCTGCTGCGATATTCTGGGCGACGTCGTTGTGCGTGCGGCCGCGATAGGGTCCGGCGATGTAGGCAATCTTTATCGGGGCGGCATGAGTGGTGATCGGTGTAGTCATCGTCATCTCCCTCAAAACAGCGGGGCCTGATAAGCCTGCTGCGCCAGTGATTGCTTGGGTTCGGGTTTGAGCGTCGGCGGGGGAGGCGCGGCAACTTGCGGCTCCCAAGGTGCGCCTGGCATTTCTTTCTGCGGCCCGACGTAGATGATCTCGGTGCCGGGAAACGTATGCATGATCATCGAGATTTTCCGCAGGTCTTCGGCGGATATCTCGACACGAGATTTGCCCGCCTGGTCGGTGTAATCGGGCACGAGGGTGAAATTGCCGACTGAGGATTTGACGTCGACCTGGACGCCGAGCGCCTTGAACGACTCGACATCCTCGGGCGTGAGTTCACGGGAGATCCGCTGGGCGGCGGCATGTTCGGCGGCGGCCTGAGCGAGACCGCCGTCGTGCTCCATGATGGCCGCGCGCTCGGACCAGGAATCGATCAGGGCAACGGCATGGTCATGGCGCGGCGGTGGATACGAATTCTCGTCGAGATGAGCGACTGCCTCGGCCAGAACCTTCTCGCCGATATGGGTGATGACCCATTCGTGAATCCCGTTGAATCGCTCGCGCAGCGTCTGCCACGTCTGGGTCGGTAGTTTGCCCGTATCGAATGCTTTCTTGGCGCGCTCCATCCGGCAACGGAGCCATGCGTAGTACGGCGCATCGAGCAGGCGATAGACGACGTCGCCCTGGATAAAATCGCGTGGCTCATCATGTTGATCATCGACCTGGATGTGGCGAAGGTCCGAAGCTACGCGAAGCGCGGCCGCCATAATGGGCGTGCTCATGATTCTTCCTCCTGGGGATCGAAGTCCGCGAGGTCGCCGGACGGCTTTTGCGGGACTTGCAGGACATCGGTTTTTGGGCGCGAGGCATGTCCCGCAGGATATTTTTCAATGTTTTCAAGGGCTGGCGGGACGTGCGGGTCTTGCGGGACGTTGCCGCCTAACCCTTTTTCAGGCGTGCATGCGTATGTGCGCGTGCGCGTATCGGGGCTGGGATTATGTCCCGCATGTCCCGCACGTCCCGCCGCGCTTTGATTTTGCTCAGGATTTTCCTGCGGGACATCTGCGGGACATGCGGGACGTTGCTCTGGGAAAAGGGAAAGCACCGAACCCGTGGTGGAGCCGTCCGAGGCGACCATTTCAAGCCCGTATTCGGCCTGTTTTGAGTGCCGCTCCCGGCGCACCTTGATCCGCCACGTATCGAATTGCCGGTCGCGCAAGGCGCTGAGAGCCTTGCCGAGCCGGGTCTTTTGGGAGCGTTGACTCTTGTCGCCGGTGATGCTCGCCAGCAACTCGTTGTTGATGGCAAGGTCAAATAGCTCGCTGGTGCTCACCCATCGGTTTCCAAGTCGATCCCACCAGGCCGCGATGAATTCACGCCACTCGTTGCCCTCGGCGTCCGCGACTTCGTAAAGCTCCTCGGTGTTGCAAAGGAAGCCGGGGATATCGGCGACTTCAAGAATGCCGCCGATGACTCGCGCCCAAGATTCGAAGGAGCCGATTGAGTGCGCGCCTTCGGGCATTCCGGCGGCAATCCATGCGCGCACCAATGTAAGTACCGCATGAACGAGTTCGGCGCGCTGGCGGTCCACCCAATTGCGAAGCGGGTCGTGCTTGAATCCCTCCCGCTTCCACGGGCGGTCGATGCGCGGATCGATCCGAATACGGATGCACCGGCGTGCGATCTCCAGGGAGAGCGTCGGATTGTTGGCCGTGGCGATCCAAAGTGCGTTGTTCGGCAGCGACGTCATGCGCGTGACGCCGAGCACGCGGTCGGTCCATGTTTCCGACGTAATCACGGCGGCCAACTGCGAGGACCGGAGACCGATCCGAATGTTGTCGATCAGCACGACTTGGGGAGCGAGGTCGAGGAGCGCCGTGATTTTCTTGGAGTTTTCTTTTTCGTCATTCTCGATGGTGGTGATCTCGGCGGGCTTCGCCTGAACGATACGGGATATCGCCTCGGCGAGCAGCGTCTTTCCGGTGCCGGGAGTCGGCGCCTCAACGAGGTGAAGCGGCGTCGGTCCCTGGATCAAGCGGCGAACGAAAGGCAGGAGCAGCGCGGCCACGGCATGCGCACGATCCGATTCAGCCGCGAACGGAAAATCCGTCAGCAGATCATCGAGCAGGAGAGCGCGAGCTTTATTGATCTGCGATTTTGACGGCTGTGCCGGAACATCCGCCGGTTCAAATCCTCGTGGTCGGTGGAGCCAGAGCCGCGCCTCGCGGTGATATCCCGGAGTCTGCACGAGGTTGCCCGACGAATCGAATACGGGTGTCGAAACGACGGATTCGAGTCGGGGCAATGACTCGTCAACGTACTCCAGCATGTCGCTGGCGATCTTTTGGGGCGGGTCGGTCGCCTTCTGCATGTCGTTGGCATCGACCACCCAGTTGGCAATGCGCCAGAGATGGCCATAGACCGCGACGAAGTTCATGGCGCTGATCGCAGGGACACCGTCCGTTATCACGAGACGAACGAGCGACCCTTCGCGTTGGAAAATGCGCGGCGGATAGTTCGACGCTCGCACCGCCGCCCACGCCTCGTCGATGACCGGCGGGCCCTGGCGGTTGTTGACAACGATGGTCGGAAGGCGCGGGCCGTCCGGCGCGGTTACATTTTTCAGCGCCGCGCGGGTTACATTTGCGGCGGATGTAACCGCTCCGTGCGTCTTTCGGGTTACATTTTCCTCGGATGTAACCGGCGATGTAACCCTGTCACCGGCCTTTTGGGTTACATCCGCCCCCAAAAAGTAACCGCCCGCCTCGTCGCGCCGGACTTTTCCGTCCTTCGCCATGCGGTGCAGAAGCACCTTCGTGGAGTTGTGGTCCTTGCCGATCTCGGCAGCTATTTCCTTGGGGGTGAGCGGACGATTCGCTTCGAGCAGGCATCCGAGGATTTCCCGTTGCTTCCCGGACTTGACCTGGTCGAGCAGCGAGGCCGGATCGACGTCCATGAACGCGGCGATCTCCTCGTCGGTCGGCAGCGGCGCCCTGTGTTTTTCCGGCGGCTCCCATCCCGCTTTCTTCGCCATGTCGAACAGCGTGCCGAGAGTGACGCCGCCGCCGGACGAGAATCCATCCCACTTGAGCGACGGCTCCCCTTCAACATATTTCTCGCCGCGTGCGCTCCAGGCGTCCCAGATGGCAAGGCCCGCCCGCGCGTCCCAGTGGTGGAGCGCCATACCGATGCGAACCCAGTCGTCGTAGGAGCAGTCGGGCGAGACGTGATCGAGCGCCGCGTGGACCACGGCAGAATCTGTGGGCGCGAAGTCTCTGGGAGCGGCAGATGGACTACTTTTTTCGGTCGGCCTGTCTTTTAGTCCACCCTTCGTTTTCAATACGAAACGCCGGATATCGTCGGGCACCTGCGCGAGGATTTCCTGGAGCCGCGCGGCCGTCAGGCGTTCGAAGCCATCGGGCGCGTATGGCACGAGGCCGCCGCCGTCCGCAATCCGATGAAATTGGTTCCCGCCGTCCTTCGCGCCGTACCAGAACGGGAGCCACACCATGTTGCCCGCGCGGAACGGCTTGTCGCTGACCGTGTTCTGTTTCGGGAAGCATTCGATCCCGCGCCCGATCCGGACGTCGGCGGGTTCGCCGGTCGTGAGCACATGGCCCGTGGGTGCAACATGGTGGGCGAGCAACCGGGCGTCTGCGGCGGGCACCGGCGTCTCGAAGAACACCCAGAGGTGCCAACCCTGGCCGCTGCCGGACTTCTCGATATGGACGGGGATGCCCAGGACGCGGCACTTCTCCTCGCACGCCAACATCGTCGCCTGAGGGTCGGCCAGCGGCAGTGGATGGCCTGGGCCGTCGAAGTCGAAGCAGAGCCAGACGGTCGTATTGTCGGGCGCGACCGCGTAACTGCCGACACGATCAAAACCGCGCTTGTCCGCGACGAGGCCGCCGGTCTTACGGTTGATGTAATTGAGCGGCGGCGCTTTGCTGGGGTCGGGTCCGGCGACGTGGAATGCAATCAGCCCATCCAGGTGCGCTTCGCCCTTGACCGGGCGCGGCTGAGAAATACTTTCCTTGGTCTTGCGATCCACCCACGACTGCCGGGCCGCGACAATATCGATGCGCGAGAAAAAATATTCGCGCAGCAAGCGGCGGGCGGTGGATACATCCGGACGAGGCGCACTACTCATTCAGCGCCTCTTTCAGTGAGGCCGCCTCGTCGCACCTGCGCCACAAACCCAGAAAGGTGTTGCGCTCGTCGTTGGCCTTCTTCGTGGCGCAGTTCCGCACGCCCCAGCGGTCGCCGATGACGATGGTGGTTTCCTTGGCGCGGGAGACGCCGGTGTAAAAAAGATTCTGGCTGTGCATGAAACTGTGGCTCTTGTGGACGATCACGACGGCGCACGGGAACTCGCTGCCCTGGCACTGGTGGATCGTCAGTGCATACGCCAACTGGAGATCATCCATATCGCCGTCTGCCCGGCTTAGGGTCACCTCGGCGTTGTCGAATCGCACGCGCAGATCGCCGTGGGGCAGCAATTCCAACACGCGCCCGATCGCGCCGTTCATGATGCCGAGATCGTAGTTGTTGCGGCGCTGGATGACCTTGTCGTGAAGGAGAAAGGACGGCCTGCGTCCGGGAGGAACGGCGGGCACTTCGACGCCGTACAGCTTCCGCTGAATCAGGCTCTGGAGTTCGATATTCAGTTCGTTGACGCCCAGGACGTCTTTCCGCTTGGGCGTCAGGAGTTGGATATCATCGAGCAGATCGAAACCCAGTTTATCCAGGAGGACCGTCTCATAGAGGTCCCGAATAAACCTGCGCACATCCCACGGGTCGGTGAACTCGTCGATCAGATACCAGGGGCGGCGACCGCGCGCATCGACTTGGGCAGACGTCTTAGCAACGTTCCCGCGCAGAATCGCCGTGCTGTTTTCCTTCAGTTCACCGGCCTGGCGCACGATGTCGGTCAGCACCACGCCGGGCACGATGCACGTATGGATCATGTCGCGCAGCAGATCGCCGGGCCCGACCGGCGGCAGTTGGTTGTGATCGCCGACGAACACAACGGCGGTGTGCTCGTGATCGATGGCCCGCAGGAGCCGCCACGCCAGGTGGAGGTCCACCATCGAGGTCTCGTCGATGATCACGACGTCGGCGTCGATGGGATCGTCGGGGCCGCGCGACCATTCGTGGCCATTGAAGCCGAGGAGTCGGTGGATGGTGAACGCCTCTTTACCGACGACCTGTTCGAGGCGCTTGGCGGCCTTACCGGTCGGCGCGGCGAGCACGACCTTGATGAAGTTCTGCTCCAGCAGCTTTGTCAGCGCTCCCACGGTGAACGTCTTGCCGCTGCCCGCGCCGCCGGATATCACGGTGATCTGATGGGTGAGCGCGGCGACCACGGCGGCCCGCTGCTTGGGGTTAAGCGCGGGGCATAGCTCGCCGTCCCGCACCTTTTGCCAGACACCCAGCATGTCGAACACGCAGGGATGATCCTTTTCGCCGCCGCGAAGCCACTGCTCCACCTCGCGCTCCATTGCACGGATGTCAGCGCGGGCAATCAGAAAGCGGCCATCATAGGAGTCGCAGGAAAGCGTGCCCTTGGTGATCAAACCGCTCAGTTCCATCTCGATGATGTCGCGGCTATTCAGGACATCCATGACAAGCAGCTTGTTGGCGCGCTCGATGAGGTCGGCTTCCTCAACCCAGGTGTGGCCCTGGTCGAGGGCGTCGTCGAGGCAATCGAGAATCCCCGCGCGAACCCTCGGCGGAAATTCCTTCGGCACACCCACCTTGCGGGCGATGGCATCCACGCGCTTGAAACCGAAGCCGCGAATGTCACGCACGATCAGATACGGATCGCTCTTGATGATGGCGACGGCGTCGTTTCCGTATTTGTCGATCAGCGAGCGCACTTGGTGGTGCGTGAGGCCGAAGGCGGATAGCTCGGTCGCGGCCGCGTTGATCGCTTGGTGCCGCAACCACTCGGCGCGGATATTCTGCGCGGCCTCGATGGTGATCGGCCCCGCCTTGGCAACGGCCCCGGGATCCTCGACGACGATACGCCCGAAGTCTTTCCCAAACGCCTGCGCGATGCGCCGCGCTTTGACCGGACCCAGTCCGACGAACGCGGGATTGTTGGCGAGGTAATGGGCCAGACCTTCGACCGACAAATCGAGATCGTGCGTGAGAGTGTCGGCTTGGAACTGCTTGCCGTACTTCGGATGATTCACCCACGCGCCCTGGAGGATGACCTGCTCGCCCACGGCGGCGATCACCTTGCCCGCGAAGGTGACGAGGCGGTCGTTCTCATCCTTCAGCCGCCCGGCGGAAAAGCCCGGCGATGCATGAAACAGCGCCTCCACGCGGCCACGCAGGTATTGAGTCGATTCGTTCATGGATTTGTTTCCGCTTTGATTTTCATGGCGGCGCGCTCCAGAAACTCCTCGGTGAACCGGCGGGCCGACTGGCGGTCGCCGCAGAAAAACACCGGCACTCCGTGGTCCACGCAGATGGAGACCGCCGCGCCGAATACCGAATGGGGATGCGCGCCCGATGGATATCGGGCCGAAAGCACATCGGGCAGGTTCGCCTCGACGACGATGCAGGCACGGGGATAGTCCGCGAGTTTGGCCAGTTCTTTCTTGAACCGTTCGCGGTCGCGGATCACCGAGTGGACGAAGTCCTCGAGCGTCTTACGTTCGACCGCGACCGACGATTCGAATCCCACGACCGAGTAATCCCCGGCAGGCAGCGCCTGGCGCACCACTTGCCGGGAATCGAAGGCATAGGGAACCTGCTCGCGGGTGTCGATGATGATAGCGGCCGCGTCCATGCTCAGAACGCCGACAGCGGGCCCTTGGCCGCGCTCTTGTAATCCGCGTCCGGATTGTCCAGGACGATGCGCTTGCTCAAATAGACGTTGGCGTACTCGCCGCGCGTCTTTCGCGTGACTTCGAGAGCCACGTCGAGCAATTCGCCGAGACGCTCGGGCAGATCGGAGAGCTTGCCGAGTTCCAGGCCGCAAGCGAGCAGGTCGGCCTTCAGGAACTTGATGTTCTCGCTCGAGGCCATCACGTTGTTGCGGAACATCATGCGGCCGCGATGCTGCGGGCCGAGCACGCGAAGGTGCCACTTGAGCATCGGCGCGCCGTTCTGTGTGCGGGCCAGTTCGACCTTCTCGACCTTCACCTGGTATTTGCCGTCCGGCACATCGTCGAACTGATTGGGCTGCACATCGGCCGCAGCGTAGTCGGCGTCGTAGACGGCGAGATCAGTGGAATCAACGGGGGCTTGCGTCGTCATGGGTATGTCCTCCTGTTACTGAGATTTCTTGTTGGTGTTGGCGGTGGTCGGAGCCGGGCGGCCGAAGGCCTCGGTGAACTTCCGGTAATCGAGGTCGATCACCTCGGGCAGACGTCCCGTGCGGTCGCCCGCTTCGAAATTCGGACTCGGCTGCGTGCGAATGACGCGGCGGATGGTCTGCTTGCCGTCGTCTGCGCGAACAATGTCCTGGTCGAAGAACAGGATCATGTCGGCCATGCCGAGGATGAGCTTGCGGGGCTTTTCGGGAAGCGACGGGACGATCTTGTGGAGCGTGCCGGTGCGCGTCTGGATTTCCTGCACGGTCGCGTGCGAGATCAGCACGAGGCCGTAAGGCAGCATCGAGAGCTTCATGAGCACGCGGGCGAACTCGCCCAGGATCAGCGCGTAGCCCTTGCCGTAGGCCAAGTCCGCTTCGTGCTCGATCTTGTTTTTCGTGCAAATGTGGTTGCGGCACAGGAGCCACAAGTTGTCGACGGTGTCGATGATGACGTTGCGGAAATTGTGTTTGCCCTCGGCCAGTTCGCGGCAGGCTTCGAGAAACGCTTCCCAGTCGGGCAGGTCGACCTTGAAGATCGACAGCGAGTTGTGTCCGGACTCGGTCGCCAGGAACACAGCGTCGGGGAATCCGGCGGCGAATGTCGTCTTACCGATCTTGGGCATGCCGTAGCCGAAGATCGTGAACTCGGTGAGTTCGGTTTTGGGCTTGGATTTTTCCTTGGGCAGAATCATGTCCATCTCCTCTTCAAAAAACGGGTGTGTTGTTGGTTGTTGTTGATGTGTCGGAAAGCTCGGTGTGGGGCGGTTCGACGCGGTAGTGGTTCTCGCGGACGAGCGGCGAGAAATCGCTGCGGCAAAGCGGGAAGTAGCTGCACGGGCGGCCGTACTGAAAGCACTGCGAGGTGTTCTGATACCAAACGTCGCGGCGGCGGGCATCGAGGAAGTTCTGCGTCAGTTCCCAGAGTTCGGACTGCAGCACCGCGAAACGGTCGCGGGAGATGTAGAGAATCTCCCGGTGGAACATGCCCGGCTCGATGTACTTCACAGCGAGACGAGCCTGGAACTCGTCGTCCGTTTCCGGCATGCGGCGTTGCGCCGAGGATTTGCCGGTCTTGGACTTGGCGATCAGTTCCGAGCGGCGGGCTTCGAACTCGGCCTCGGTCTCGCCCCGCGACTGCTGGAGCTTCGCCTTGACGATGATGTTGTAAATGACGCCGTTGATGCGAAGGCCGAGTGTCTGCTCGACGTACCAGCAGTAAAGGATGATCTGAAAATCGGTCCACAGTCGTTCGAGGTAACCGGAGTCGAGCAGCGACGCGGTCTTGTTTTCCAAGAGGAAAAACTCGTCGCCAATTCGGACGATCCCGTCGACCTTGCCCGCCAGCAGGAAACTGCGTGACATGGCGGCGGTTGCCGGGTTGACGATCTCGCCCTCGAACGTCTTTTCCAATTCGACGACCGCGAATTCCTCTGACGGATACCGAGTCGCGTAGCCCTTCATGATCGCCGTGGCGAGATGCCAGTCTCGTTGCTGGTCCTCGTCGCCCGCGCGGTTCGGATACGAGCGGTCGATCAGGTCGAGCACCTGGGTGAGGTCGCTGTGCCGATGCCAGCATTCGAGGAACTGGTGAATCGCGGAACCGAAGCGAAGATTGGGATCGAATTCCAGGGAAACGAGAAAATCCAGGTACCGCAGCTTGCACGCCATGCGGCAATTGCGAAATGAACTCCACATCGAATACGTGGACGTCATGCGCGGGTTGGTCATGCTGATTTCTCCTTTCGGGAACGGCGGGAAGAATGGCGGTCAGAGCCGCGCGCCATGAATGCGTCAACGGGGACCGGCTCGCCGCTCGGGGTGAACGCGGGGCCGGGAATGGAAACACGGAACGTGTCGTCGTCCGCGGTCGCGCCCGTCGAAAACTGAAACACCGCGTCAGCGTCCCGGCCCTTGCGCTCCACCCCCCAGAACAAATCGACGCGCCGGAATTCGCCGTACTTCAGGCTCTTGCAGGTCACGAGGTCCGCGAAGAGGGATTGAACCCAGCGGCCGCCGCCGTTGCGCGTGCAAATTTTTAGGTGCGCGGCATCCTGCTCGATCACCTCATAGGTCCGTGTCGGCTTGAGTTCGCCTTTGATCGCGTGCGCCCGAAAATGGTCGATGAGGAACTGCCGCGCGGCTTCAGCATCCATATTCCCGTTCGAGGTTCTCTTGGCGGCGCGAGCGGACATCACAGCGCCATCCCGCTCGCCGGGAGATCCGCCGGATTCTGAAATTTGTTTTCCGGATGCTCTTGAATCCCGGCGCCAACCGGCGCCTTCACAACGGATCGCGCCAGGCCGAGCGCCAGGAGCCGCACGAGTTCTGCGGCGCGGCGTTTTACATGCGCTTCGGGCAGCGCGGCATGGTAGATACGAACTTCCTTAATCCCCGTGGCGCTCATCGATCCTCCTCGGTCAAACAGGTCGAGCGCCTCTAAGCGCAAGAGGGATGCCAGCGCCTGGGAAAAACCGATAAGCCGTTGTAACTAAAGGGAAATCAGGAAAACGGAGGGGTGGAGAACCGTGTGGTTTTTGAAAAAGTGCAAATCGAAGACGATAGGCTTTTGATTACGAGGGGTTACGGGATATTGAGGGTGCGTTTTCCCGCAAAAGTGCAAAACGGAAAGGCCGATTTGCAAAACGGAAAGGGCCTTTTGCAAAATTTAAAGGCCGTTTTGCAAAACTTAAAGGGCCTTTTGCAAAACGAATAGCGAGCCATCCGTTCCCGATGTCTCGCGCAACCCCTTGATTTACGGCCATTTGTCGGGCCGAACGGTCCGCCGTGCGTGGCACGCTCCTCGCAATAAAGAACGCCTTGATGATGTGTCCAAACGAGGTAATGGACACCTCGTGCAAACCCGAACCGAGGAGGTCCAATGCGAACAAATGACAAGCTCGAACCCGGCACGACGGTCGCCATCTATTCCCGTATGGCCGCCATCCCGCCGGGGCACAACGATTCCCCATCGCCCCATGAAAAGGCTGTGCGTGACTACTGCGCCCGGTGTCAACTGAAAATCCACGACCACTACTGCGATGACGGACAGGGCGGCCATACGACGGGGAACCGCCCAGCGTTCCAGCGGATGATGGCCGACGCCGCAGCGGGAAAATTCACCGCCGTGATCGTGACGGACTACGCCCGCCTGAGCCGAAATTATGAGGATGCAGTGCGGCTGTCGGACGAGTTGAAGCGATGCGGCGTCGTCATCGTTCCAATCATCGAGCCGTTCGATACGTCCACGCCGATGTGACGGCTCATGCCCAATATCACTAGGAGGTTTGATGCGAGAAAACGATAAACTCGAAACCGGGACGGTGGTCGCCATATACTCCCGCGTGTCCACGGACATGCAGGTGCAATCGGAGTCTCTGGCGATCCAGGAAAAGGTGTTGCGCGAATACTGCGCCTTTCATCATCTGAAAATCCACGACCACTATTCCGACGCGGGGCTGTCCGGCAGCAATACCGAGAACCGCCCGGCCTTCAAGAGGATGATGGCCGACGCGGTCGCCAAGAAATTCGACGCGGTGGTCGTCACGAAGATCGACCGCATCAGCCGCAACCTGCGCGACCTGCTGCGTCTGCTCGACACCCTGGAGGACCATGACGTCGCCTTCATTTCGATTTCCCAGCGGTTCGATACATCCAACCCCATGGGGAGATTGACCTTGAATGTCCTCGGGTCGTTCTCTCAGTTCGAGCGCGAGATGATCGCCGAGCGCGTCCGCGAGCACATGCTCGTGCGCGCCAAGGAAGGCAAATGGAACGGCGGCGTCATTCCTTTTGGATATCGCGAGCAGGAAGGAAAGTTGCTGATCCAGGACGACGAAGCCAAATTGGTCCGAAAGATGTTCGATCTTTATCTGGAGCATCGCAGCATCCGGTTCATCACCAACTACTTGAACGCGAGCGGAACGAAGCCGCGCTACGCCAAATACTGGAGCGCGACCAGCGTGAGCCGCACGCTGGGGAATCCCGCCTACTACGGAGCGTCCACCTACAACAAGCGCAAGGGCACCAGCACGACGTCAACACCGCGCCCAGAAAAGGACTGGATCGTCGTTGAGGGCGCGCTCCCGGCAATTGTCGACAAAGACACCTGGACAAAGGTCCACGAGATTCTCACCAACAAGATCGGGCTTCATCATCGCAACAAACGGTCCACCTATCTGCTATCGGGGCTGATCAAATGCGGACTCTGCGGCGGCAGCATGGCGGGCTACAACCATCCGAAAAAAGGGGTGGGCGGTGGGGCATGGTCGTATTACCGCTGTTCATGGCGGCAGCAGAAAGGCGCAAGCGTCTGTTCGGGTCTTACCTTTGATCGTAGACGCACCGAACAAAAGATCGTCGAGGCTCTCGCACATTGGGCGACAGATCCGGAGCCGGTTGTGAAGCAGGCGCTGAAGTTGATCAGCAACAAAGAATTCATCCGGCTGCATCTCGACGACCAGTCCCGTTCGCTGCATCGCCAATTGGCTGAGGTTGAGAAAGCGCTAAAGCGGGTCATGGATGCATACCAGGATGGGCTGCTCGACCAGGAGGAAGCGGCGGCCCGGGCACGGCCTCTCAAATCCGAGAAGCAGATACTGGAGAGCGAGATCGAGCGCCTGCAGAAGGAAGCCGGGATCGACGGCGACCACACCCATGTTGATTTGGAAAAGCTGAAACTCGCCTTCGCCAACTTCGGCAGCGTGTTCGACGGGCTGCACATCGGGGAACAGAAGGAGGCGCTCGCCAGCGTAGTGGACAAGATCGTGGCCATGCAGGAAGGGCGTCTCGACGTTCATCTGGATTTCAATGTCCTGCGGGAAGCTTTCGGGCTGAATGGCTTGTTGCCTGCCTTCCCCAAGAACGGCGACCTGGTGATTCAAATCAACACGAGCGAAGACGTCCACATGATCAAAGACTTTTCCGAGACGAAAACTTTCGGCGAGCGGCTCCAGTGGCTCCGGATGAAGAACCACTTCAACAAGAAGGAACTGGCGCGGAACCTCGGCGTCGATGAATGCACGGTCTCCAATTGGGAGCGGCGTGGGATGGTGCCCCACAAGCACGAGATAGTCAGGCGCGTGGCGGAATTTTTCGGGGTGCGCGTCGCCGATCTGCTGGGCATCAAGCCGGTCGCGGAAGACACCACACCCAAGTACAAGTTGCGGACGGTTCGCCAGTGCATCGGCATGTCGCAGGGCGAGATGGGCAAGATGCTGGGGATGACCGAGGAGCAATACCACTGGATCGAATTCGAGGGGAAAAAGGGAACGCGCCTGGGCGATGCCGGGTTGACGGAACTCCTCGGGCGTATTCCCGAAAAGTACAGGGCCGCATTCGAAGGCATAGTCGGGGCCGACGGTTCGAAGCCACAGGCGGTTCACCAGTAAGTGCCGTTGTCCTTCTTCCAAATGCAAATCGCCGATTCAGGGCAGCGTGCCACCTTCTTTTTTGCCGAAGAACTCGTCGAACCCATACCGGAACTTGCGACGCTGCACTGGATCAATCAGGAAAACGACACCACCGCTTTCCTTGCCCTGAAGAGGCCAAACTCCGTCATAATACAATGCGCAGCCAGCGTACTTGCCAAATAAGTTGCAGTAAAAGCTCAGCGGATTTCTGTTCATTACGGCCAACAAATGCCAGTCCTTATGGGATAGAATTTTTGTGAACTTTTGGTCAATTTCTTGTGGCCACGTTGAGCCGTGCAATATTCCTTCCCTTTTATCTGGATCGGGTTCCCAAATAAATTGCCGGAAAAGATCGCCGTCTTTCGATGAGGTCCAGCTTTCGCCAAGCACTAGGTGTCCTAATCCCAGGCCGATTTTGACCATGCCTCGCTGCATAGATGTAATATCGAAACCGAATCCTACCCGCATATTGGGAGTCGGGATTGAAACGACTCGCTTCTGCTCTTCCTTTATTGGCCGATTGCCTAAACCGCGCTTCTTCAATTTAGACTTTATATCCTTCAATATCCTCTCAAGATCATCCTCCGAGCATTCGATCTCATACAGTTCCTTCTCGCCTTCAATACGTTTTTTGACTTCAGGTTTAACCCACATGCGTTTTTTCTCTGTTGAGAAAGAATACATCGCTGGGACATTTTGACCTTCAATGTCCACGGTACCTTTAAACTCAAATTCGGGAAGCTGATTCGACTGACCTTTCAAGCCGCGCAGAACTCGTTCCAATGAAATGAAGTAGTTATCGATTAGCGCCGCATCAATTGAACTCCCGGCGTCACCATTGCACTTTTTGCAGACCCGAATGGTGAAAGTCGCTGGGGAGCCAAGCGATTCCGCGAGAAAGTGCTCGTCAGTGAATTCTTCTTCGGGTTTGTGGGAGCCGCAATAGGGACAATATGCCTGATTCAAAGTTCCACCTCCTTCGCAAATGGGCTTCAGAGTGACCAAACCGCCATAGAAAAAACCCACCCTGGAGATTTGTCAATCGTTTTCAAGCTCCCTCTCGTCACCACTTCGGGCGGAATCTGTCGAAAAAAATTTCGCTTTCCCCTTGACAGCTAACACCAGTTAGCCTACCCTGTACATCAGAACAAGGGAGGCTGAAGTGGAAACCCCTTCCGCTATGCAGAACAAAATCCTTCGCTTCATCGAGGACTTCAGCGAGCGCCGCAGCATGCCGCCGACCGTTAGGGAGATCGGCGGCAAGTTCGGGATCAAGTCGTCCACGGTCTTCGTGCATCTGAAGCGCATGGAAAAGAAGGGCTTTCTGCGGCGGTCGAGTTCGCCACGTTCCATCGAGCTATTGGTGAAGCACCCCGGCGGAAACCGTATTCCGATCTTGGGCCAGGTTCCGGCGGGGACGCCGCTGCTCGCCGTCGAGAACATCGACGGCTATCTGCCGGTGGATCGCAAAGCGTATCGGGACGGCAACGTGTTCGCCCTGCGCGTTCGGGGCGAGAGCATGATCGAGGCGGGCATCCTCGATGGCGACACGGTGATCGTGCGGGAACAACCGGATGCCGAAAACGGCGCGACCGTCATCGCCCTGATGGACGACGAAGCGACCGTGAAGCGGTTTTACCGCGAGGGCAACGTCATCCGCTTGCAGCCCGCGAACAGCACGATGGCTCCCTTGTTGATCGACGCGGCACGTCAGGACGTTCGGATCGTGGGAAGGGTTATAGGGGTTTTCCGCGATCTGAACTGATGCAATGTATCGGTGGGCGAGATCCCCTCTTTCCGCAACGCCCAGGGGGAGATGAAACTCTCGTTCGCTCTGTGACCATTGGGCGCGTTTCGGGGGAAACGCCCATGATGCGTATTGATTTTCTCGAAGGGTACGGCATTGAAAAACAGATCGTAGACATCTGGAAGCGGCACATCGGCGAGATGCTCCTGCCCGTGCAGGAGAAAGCCATCCAGCAATTTGGTCTCTTCGAATCCCGCAACCTGATCGTCTTCTCACCCACCTCGTCGGGCAAAACCTTCATCGGCGAAATGGCCGCGATCAAGGCGGCCCGTAAAAAGCTCAAGGTCTTCTACCTGGTCCCGCAGAAGTCGCTCGCCGAGGAGAAGTTCACCGAATTCAGCGAACGCTATGGCGAGGTCGGCATTCGCGTCGTGATCTCCAACCGCGACCACCGCGAGTATGACGAAGCGATCCAGCGCGGCGATTTCGACATCGCCATCGTTGTCTACGAGAAGATGCAGGGTCTGCTCGTGAACACGCCGTCGCTGCTCACCAGCGCCGGGCTGATCGTCGTGGATGAATTGCAGATGATCACCGACGAGTTCCGCGGGCCGGTGCTCGAACTCTTGCTCACGCGGATCGTCACCTCGGATGCCAAGCTGCAAATCCTCGGCCTGTCGGCCGTGCTCGGCAAAACCGACCGCCTGGAGAAGTGGCTCAAAGCCCGCGTCCTGGTCGAGAACCAACGTCCTGTGGAGCTTCGCAAGGGCATCCTGTGCAATGGAGTGTTCAACTACCGCGAACACAACTCAGGCGCCGCCGGTTCCGAGGAACTGGTCTGGGACGACGACAACTCCAAGAACGCCGACCGCCAGATGCTCCTCAATGTCGCAAATCTCGTCCAGCGCGGTGAACCGTGCATGGTTTTCCTGCGGGACCGCAAATCGACGGTGTTCGCCGCCCGCGCTCTGGCTGACATCGTGGCGCTGCCGTCCGCGACGGAGGCCATCGATGAACTCGCTGACCTGGATGACACTCGTGCCTGCGACATATTGTCCGAGCTTCTGTCCCGGGGAATCGCCTTCCACAACGCAGACCTGACGTGGTCCGAGCGCCGCCTGATTGAAAAGCATTTTCGCGCCGGGGCAATCAAGGCGCTGTTCTCGACCTCCACTCTGGCGATGGGCATGAACCTCCCGGCAAAGAACGTGTTCATCGACACGCAAAAGTGGAAGTACTCGTCCAAGTTCCGCCGCGTGATCACCGAGGACATCACTCGCAGCGAGTACGAAAATATGAGCGGCCGCGCGGGGCGGCTCTCGCTAGAGTTGGACTTCGGGCGCTCGATCATGGTCAGCACTGGCGAGTTTCCAGCCCGGGCATTGGCGCGTCACTACATCGAGGGGAGCTTCGAGGACATCACGCCGACACTCGCCAACGCGCCGCTGGAGAGCCACGTCGTCAATCTAATCGCATCGGGCCTGTGCGCGACTCGGGAAGAACTCTACCACTTCCTCCTCGGCAGTTTCACCGGCCACGAGGTCTGGCGGCAGAACCAGACGCAGGATCAATTCCACAAGAATGTCGACCGGGCGGTGGACATCTGCATCTCGTGCGCCGCAGTGCTTGAACAGGAAGCCCAGTTGATCATCACTGAGTTGGGGCGCACCTGCGCTTCGCAGTGTCTGCATCCGAAGACCGCCTATGCGTTCTTCCGCTGGGCTCAAACGGCGAAGGACCGTTTCTCCACCGAGTTCGAAATGCTGGTGATCGCCGCGCGCAGCCGCAATGCTGAGGACATTTACGTCCAAATGGACGGGGATGAGAATCGGCGCGCCGGGTATCGGGACCAGGTGTTGAGCCGCGCCAGGGGCCGCGACATCGCGCAGTGGGCGGTCTTTCGGGCGATTGCCAAGGAAACGCACTGCATCTATGACGTCAATAAGCACTACAAGCTCGCGCTCATGATGGACGACTGGATTGAGGAAATGCCGATCAAAAAGATCGAAGATGCCTTCAATGTCTGGGGAGGCGCTGTGCGGAGGATTGCCGGGGAATTCGATTGGCTCATTCACGGCATGGCGCTGGTGTGCGAGATCGCCGGATGGAGCGAGAAGCAGGTTGACCAGGTCCACGACCTGTCGCTGCGTCTGACCCAGGGCATCGGGAACGATGCGGTGGAGTTGGCTCGTATGAAACTTCGTGGCGTCGGCCGTGTCGTCCTGCGCAAGCTGGTGGATTCTAAGGTCTGCGATCAGAGTGCCCTGGAAGAATCATCCGAAGCGCGGCTCTGTGAAATCCTCGGCCCGAAGACCGGCAAGAAATTATTCGATCTGGTTCGAGAGGGCGCTCCCACGGTGATACATCAGGAAGAGGAAGCCGTGCCCGTGGGATTGGTCGAACCGGATGTCGAAGCCGACCCCATGCCCAGTCTGATCCTCGATATCAAGCAGCACCGCGTATCCTACAAAGGTGCGACGGTCGACTTGCAACCCACGCCACTCAAGTTCATCGCGCTCCTTGCGAAGAAGCCCGGCAAGATCGTAACCAAGCAGGAAATCTACGACAGCATCTGGGGACTCAACGACGCGGCAGACAACCCGATCTACGATCACCAAATCACCGACACTAAGAGCACGCTAGTCCGGTCATTGGGAAGCATGGTCGGAAATGGGCATGGAATTGCGGCGCGGGAAATTCAGGGGCTGATCAAGACCAAGCCGAAGGTGGGGTACTGGCTCGATCTACCGGAAAACGAGGTGCGGATCTGTGGGTGAATAGGATGCGGATCAGCGTTTGGCTTTTCGCCAACCGGCTTGAATAGCTTCCTCTTCCGAGCAGAACCATCGCTCGCCCGACGCCTCATTGATCTGCGTCTTGTCGTAGTTCTGCTGCCCCGGCACGTGGAAAATCTTGTCGCCGCTGGCGCTGATGTTGCCTTTGATCTTGCACGGTCGATCTGTTGGTGCAGCTGGCGGCGGGGCTGATACCCCCGGCGCTGGCGTGTCACCCTCGCCCCCTGCCCAGAGTCCACGTCCCGCTTCCCGTGCCTCGCGCTCCAGCGTCCGGAATTCTTCCATCTTGGCAAACGGGAACCGCGTATAGGCGTGGCCGTATCCCTGGCGAATGATCTCAGCGTTCAACAGCGTGCCATCCTCGAGGAAAACGTAGGCGAGAAGCCTCCCATATTTATCGCGGTGGTTCGTCGCGGCGCTCGCCTGGTCGAGTTCGAGGCGAACAGTCTTGCCATCCACTATCTTGTGGGTGAAGGCGCTCGCTTCCTTGCCGAAGTATTGGACCGGCTTGCTTGGATGCACTGTTTCGGGTGTATCGACTCCAATGAGCCGAACCTTGTCAGTGCGGCCATCGATTTGAATTGCCAGCGTATCGCCGTCGACAGCATGGAGGACCTTGGCAGTGATCGTTTTGCCGGATTCCTCGGCCAGGCACACAGACGCGAGAAAAACAAAAGCCAGAAGAACAACCACTGAGGCCCGTTTCATCGAACACCTCCGTTTTTCAGGAGCCGATCTTTTGCCGACAGTCTGCCGACTGTTCGGCGACACGTCAAAGGGGATCGATCCGCTGGCGACACAAATCCGAGAAAGAATCGACCCGCCGCCGAGGATTTGGGAAGACACGATGCCGTAATGTCCGGCCCATGAGAACGCCCAAGCACATCGAGACCTTGGAATACGGGCCAGGAAAAGCACTGAAAACGTCGGACCCCGGGCTGACAGAGATTTTCCGAGAAGTCCGGACGATCTACGCGCCGGCCGATTTTCCTGTGGTCATCCAGGGCGAAACCGGCACCGGCAAAGAGGGCGTGGCGAGGGCCATCCATTGGCACAGTCCCCGGCGCACTCGACCATTTGTTGCCGTGAATTGCGGCGCGATCCCCGAGGGTCTCGTGGACAGCGAATTCTTTGGCCACGAACGCGGAGCTTTCAGCGGAGCAATCACGACACGGAAAGGTCACTTCGAGATCGCCAACGGCGGCACCCTGTTTCTGGACGAGATCGCAGAATTGCCGTTGGGTCTCCAGGCCCGGCTCCTGCGCGTTCTCCAGGAAGGAGAGATCGTCCGAGTGGGAAGCAGCAAGCCGGCGCCCGTGGACGTTCGAGTCGTTGCTGCGACGAACAAGGATCTCAAGGCGCTCGTCGACGAGGGGAAATTTCGCGTCGATCTCTACTACCGGATCGCGGCCTCTGTGGTCCACATTCCGCCTCTCCGCGAGCGACCGAGCGACATCATGATGCTGGCCAGGGCATTTATTGAGGAATGCCGACCAAACAATTCGCATGGCCTTCGTTTGCAGCCTCTCACCGCTCACATCCTTCGCGCTTACTCCTGGCCCGGAAATGTGCGCGAACTTCAGAGTGCGATCCTGGTTGCCAGGGCGCGGGCCGCGGCAGACAATCGAAAATCAATCTCGGTCCAGGACATACCGCCCGGCGTTCGTGCATCGGAGCAGCAGCCCAACTTGAAAAATGCTCAATCGCTGGATCAGCGGCTAATCCAATTTCTGGCCGAGCAAACTGACGCATCCATGATGGCCGCCGCAGCGTTTGTCGGCATCGACTATCACGCGGCGCGGCGGATGGTCAAACATGAAAAGCGAAATTGGTGAAAGGATTGTCAATGTGAAATGTTACATAACTGGCTTGTTGTTCGCCTTTACGATGCCCGTCATGACCTCTCAGCAGACGTCCCGCAGGCGCGTGCCAATGGTGTAGTTGTGGTAATGGGAAAAGTTTTTCACCGTATCCTCAACTTACACAGTTAGTTCTAGCGCCTTCTTGTAAATCGGCAGATGGTCGTATTTCGCCATTCAAAAAAATTATTTCGACCAGGGCTTCGCCTTGGACCGGGATCACGCGCCTTCGGCGCGTGAAAATGACCAAAGGACCGAAGAACCAAATTACCAAAATCACGGTCGGCTAACGCACACAGCGCGCATCGTAGTCGAGGAGGACGGTGTGGAGGTTGACCTGGCCGTTTTTGAAATGGACGGCCCACGCTCTGCCGCGTTCGCGTTCGTTCGCGACCGCCGAGGACGACCAATACCCAGTAACCGTACCCGGAAGTTCCGGAGGCCAATACGCACCATCCGGACCAGGACCAACCCTATTCGAACACCCCTTACAAGGGTCATTCCAACAACTGTGGGTCAAACACGAATCCGTCGCCCCGCACGAGCCATCTTTCTGCGTCGCCGGGCAGCCCCGGATCAGGCTCCGAAGCTCACCTATCGTCGGCAACCGCCAGTCGCTCGAACCACCCAAGCTCAAGGCCGCGCAATGGAACTTAGCCGCTTGCCATTCCATTGACCCGCCCGTCGGAGATACCTGCCAGGTCAAGCCAGTTGCGGGGTCTATCCAAATTTGACTCTGACTGGCAGGTTTAGGCTGGTTGGCAGGTCGAGGCTGGCTTCTAGTTTGTGAATCGCTTTGTGAGCTTTCTGAATTTAGTAGCTCGTTTTGGAAAGCGTGTCCTAAATCATTGGGGAAAATCCGTTCCAACATATGTCCTCTCATTATCAGCCTATTCGGACCTCCCAATCTCTCCGTAAGGCTCTCAGTACCATTAACAAAAAGCGTTTTTGAGCAATTCCAAGAACTGGGGACTAATGTCAGATTTGACCTCCAGTTAAAAACACAAGAGCAGCTAACTTTTTTCGTCGCACCGTAACCTTGATCTTCGTCAAATTTAGTTTGCACATCAAGAACCCCATCTCTATATGTGCCAACCCATCTAATGGCGCCGTTTCGGATTCGGAAATTAACATGACTAGTGCTGACTGTGAAATTTATTGAATCACCATTCTGTACGATAGTACAATCACCGTCATCACTCCCAAACATTTCCGGCCAATCCAAACTCCAATCACCGGAGATATTTTTTGGCCAATTAACTGCATCCGAGATGCCAACTGCAAAAAATAGTAATACTAATACAGCTAATGTGACCATCATATTTCTCATAATATTCTCCTTTCACATTCAAATTTGTCTTGAAGTTTCAAGGGATCACCCTGATGGTGCTGATCGGGTCCATAAAAATGGTCTCCTCAAATACCGCAAATAGACCTGCCTTAGCACCAGGCTGGACTGAGGCATCCAATGAGCGTATGGAATTGCCATAATCCCTATTCCGTACTTTATTAAAAAGATCTGAACTCGATCCCGAAGAAGAGAGAAAAAACATTTTCGGGTTCATTCTGTCAAACCAAGCACCCTCATCTGCTTTTCCGGCAGGGAAATCATAGGATGAATTTGACCGCTGAAGAGAGCTTAATTTGTATGAGCTTGAAGTAAAAAATTGATGTTCGGGATGGGACACCTCAATGCGTTGCGCGGCATTGACGTCATCCTTTCCGGGAGCCCATTTCCATGCATCCCATCGGAGGAAAAAGACTGCGATGCCATCGCCGCCAGTTTTTGCCGATAGCTGATATTCGCGTGGATTCAAATCATCCTGAACTGTCCCGGAAAGCCGGATATTCGCGCCGCTAATTGGAGAGTGGGTGACTCGGTCAAGAACTTCGCAGCGGTAAACAAGCGCTTTAGGGGTGGTTGCAAGGTACGAGAAGTATGCACCTGCCGCGAATGGTTCTTCTGCCAATGCAAAAACAGCGGTTGAAGCAAGCGGTAGTTGTGAGAAAACGACGAAGAAGAATGGCACCCAAAAAGAAGCGGCTTTTTTCGCTAGAGTCCGAGTGAGTATATTTATTGTAAAAGGGGAACGTCGATGGGCTATTAGACCACGAAGCAGATCCAGATTCTGTTCACCCGCGAAAACTGAACGTCTCATGCACCTGACACGATCTCTGTAACCCATTTAGTAAAACCTCCTAAGGCGTCATTTTCCCCTCTCTGCTGTCTAGTCTACCTTCCATCTGGTAACCATTGCTTTTGGCCCATTGGCAACTGTCTGAATTTGCGCCATACTTTTTTTCACACTCTTTTAACGATATTTTGTCTTGCCATAGGGCTACGGTATAATCTAAGCCTCCTCCAGTAAGTGTATTAAATCCTCCAGCTTTACTTACAGCAGGAAATTTCACAGTTCCCGGAGCGGAGACTTTTTGTGCATCAAGATCAACCTCATATTTTCCGCGTCCGACAGGAAAAACCGTACACCCGACCCAGTAAGAGCCGGTTCCTTCAATTTCGACGATAATATCACCCATTGTCTTCGAAGGGTCATCAATTACGTTTTTAATCCTTGCGCCTCCCGCAAAGGCGAACGCGACTCCGAGGACAATAACGATAAACGTCGCCAAAAGAAACCGAAGACCATTTGTGAATGACAATGCATTCTCCTTTCACCGAAATTAACCATACGCGGCGACCAGCACGCCCCCACAACCATCTAACGCACACAACGCCATCCGATCGATTCATCTAAATCAACGCCAAAAGGAACAAGATTTCCCCAATAAAAACCTATTGTCCAAGCTTCCCTTGGGCGATCGGGGTCTGAAAGTTTCGATGAAGACCAAATAAAATAGAGATCACCGTTTCCCAAAGCGGAATCTCCAAAAAGCTCCTTGACCCCATGAGAGGAGTCATTCCCGGGATTATCACAGGCACATTTATCTTCATCATAGCAACCTTTTACTTTTAGGCACACAACATTTACATTGCATTTACCACCACGTCTTGTATTATCACAATTGCGGATTAGACTTCGTAGCTCGTCAATATTGGGCAACCTCCAATCACTGTAGCCACCCAATTCTAGATTGTCACAATAAGAACCAGCTTTAAGCCAATTACCCACATTACGGTTTGTTTCCCATGTTAAGCCGGTTGTTGGGTCTCTCCAAATTTTGCTTTTCTTGAGTTCTTCACTTGACGCAACAATTTCCATTACCACACACAAAAGAACTGCAAATGTAAAAATGGCGAAGAGTCTTTTCATTTCAATTGCTCCCTTTTGATGTGCCGGTTCAGCCTGAAATGGACTGAAGCCGCTTTTGCTGGTGTGAAAGTCCATTCCTTTGCACCGGCAGCTATTCTAGTAACCCGTTGAAAAACCCGCCCGCTCCCCTCGACCTTTGGTGAATCGTGGTTACGTTGCTGCATCCCTCGTTTGACGGAGCAACGACGCGCTGATCGACCCCGCGCCAAGCCACGGTCCTCTTCCTGCTGAACATGGAAGCCCGCATCCGCGCAACGCACGCACTGTGCCGGATCAAGCAGCAGGAGAACGGGATACGCGTCGGACCTCGCGCGAGCTTCGCGGCAATAGCCTCCCATTGGGCGCCATGAAGTCGAGGGTCGCTCAACGAGCGTCTCCTCCAGAGGCGTCGAGGGAAAAAGCGCAACGGCTCGTGCGGATCGATCCGCCTGCTCGTGGCTTGCCCGAAAAAACATCGCCTTCTCTCAGCCGCTGTTGATAGCCTTATCGAAGTATACAGGCTATTCCTACTTTGATGTCCGTTTGTCTGTCAAGGGCTTTTTGAGACCCGTTGGAACGCGCCCTTTTTGCTCCTGCTCGGATTCGGCGGCCGAGCCCGGATGTCACGCTCTGCAACCTTTTCCATCGCGCTTGTCCCCCGTGGGCACCGCGACTGCCGATTCAAATCCCCCATGATCGATGCGCGATTTTCAAGGCACGCGCTTTTTTTCGATTTGAACTCACACATGGCTGATTTCGCTCTCTCGCTGGAGGCGCGTACACGGACAACGCGGAAGGAAGCGCGAGTATCCTTTATTAAACGCGGCGTTGCGTTCGGATGCGTTTTGCGTATTTTCCTGGTGCTGTTGGGTCGTGGGGCAGGGATTCATCGCCGCGACCATGGAAAATCGCGCGGGAAAGGTGCAATCCGCCGCCGCGCGAACGACGGTGACGTCGCCCTCTTCGAGCGGCTGGCGCAGCGTTTCGAGGACGTGGCGGGAGAATTCCGGCAACTCGTCCAGGAACAGCACGCCGTTATGCGCGAGGCTGATCGTGCCCGGCCGGGGTATTGCCCCGCCGCCCGCGAGCCCCGCGTCGCTGATGGTGTGATGCGGCGATTCAAACGGCCGACGCGATATGACGGCCGCCTTGTCCGGCAGGCGCCCGGCGATGGAGTGGATCTTCGTGACCTCGAGCGCCTCGTCGAGCGACATCGGCGGCAGGATCGTGGTGAGCCTGCGCGCAAGCATCGTCTTGCCGCCGCCCGGCGGGCCGGCGAGAAGGACGTTGTGCCCGCCGGCCGCGGCGATCTCCATGGCGCGCTTGGCGTGCTCTTGCCCCACGACCTGCGCGTAGTCGAGTTCGCTTGCGTCGTGGTTGTCGGCGAGAACGCTTTGCGGATCGACGCGCGTCGGCGCGATGTCGAGCTCGCCGCGTAAAAACTGCACGATTTGCGGCAGGTCGGTCACGCCGATGACGTCGATGCCCTGCACGAACGCCGCTTCCTGCGCGTTCGCCTCCGGCACGATGACGCCCTTCATGCCCCACGCGCGCGCGGCCAGCGCGACCGCGAGGACGCCGCGCACCGGACGCACGCCGCCATCCAGCGACAGCTCGCCGATGATCACGAAATCGTTGATGGCGTCGGTCTCGGGCACGAGGCGCGACGCGGTCAGCACCCCGACGGCGATCGGCAGATCGTAACCCGAACCCTCCTTGCGCAGATCCGACGGCGCGAGGTTAACCGTGATGTGCCTGTCCGGCAGGAAGTAGCCGGCCGCGCGGATCGCGGAGATGACGCGATCGCGCGCCTCGCGTATGGCGCCGTCGGGAAGGCCGACAACCTGAAAATTGAAGGTGCCCAGCCTCGCGTCGACCTGAACCTCGACCGCGAGCGCCTCGACGCCGATGACCGCCGCGGATCGCGCAATGATTCCCATGACCGTGCCTCCCGTGAATGCGTGTCGCGCCAAGGAAGAGCAACGGCCGTGCCAGCCCCGCGCCGGTCAGGCGAAGTGCGGAAATGCTGGCTTTTTTGACGATCGACGGGGCGAGCGTCGGGGTAACGTGTTCGATTTTCGGAGAGGGCGTTCGATTTTCGAACGACGGCTATGCGGAACACGGAGAGCACGGAGAAGACACAGAGAACACCGAGGGAGAAATTTCACACAAAAGGATGCGAGGAAATCGGGGCGAATGTGCGCGGACGAACCGTGCGCCCGCGCGTTTCTCTTTTCTCTTTTCTATTTCCTATTTCCTGTTTCCTATTTCCTGATTCCTATTTCTGCACGTGCGCGGGGTCCATCCAGAAGTGCTCCCAGATGTGGCCGTCGGGATCCTCGAAACCCCAGCCGTACATGAAGCCGTGATCCTGCGGCGCCTTGTAGTTGCGCCCGCCCGCGGCGAATGCCTTGTTGCAAATCTCGTCGACGGCCTCGCGCGAATCCTGGCTGAGCGCGACAAGAGCCTCAGTCGTCGCGGTGGCGTCGGCGATCGGCTTGGGCGTGAAATTCTTGAAAAACGGCTCGACGAGCAGCATCGCGTAGATGTCCTCGGCGATGATCATGCACGTCGCGTTTTCGTCGGTGAATTGCGGATTGAACGCGTAGCCGAGCGCGGTGAAAAACTCGACCGATCGCGCAAGGTCCTTCACGGGCAGATTGACGAAGATCTTCGTGGCCATGCGGGACGTCCCTCTTTTAGATGCGAATGGTGTCGACGCGAAACCCGCACGAATTTACCGCAGCCGTCCGCGCGCGCCTGTGAGGCGCACCGCAGGTTTGCCGTAAGTTGATTGTGCGAGGCGGGAGCGATTTCCGTCAGGCGCGTCGTGCCGACGCCCGTCCGCCACAATCAGCGTTATCGAATTACGGCAACAGCACGGCTCCGTTTTCGGCGAACGCACCGCGGTATCCCGTCGGTGCCTGAAGCGATTTGACGACGCCGTTGTCGTATTGATGCACCTTCACGTCGGCGCCGTCGCGCGTGACGAAGTAGAAAAATTTCTCGTCACGCACGGCGATCAACGCAATTGTCTTTCCGGTAACGGTGGGCTCGCGGACGCACGGCCACGTGTCGGTCGCCTCGTCGAGATACGAAAACCCGTAACCCGGATGCAGGACGATCGGCTCATCGGGACCCTGGATCTCGTTGAACGCCGAACACGGAAACGCGAAATGGTCCGTGGTGAAGGTCGTGCCGTTCCGATGCAAAAGCGGCGGGTTGCCGAAGGAGCCGTAAAACCACTCCTCGTCGTCGCCGACGCTCCACATATTGCGGATCGAATGCGCACCCGGCCACGCCGGTGTCACGAACGAAAGGTTCGCGCCGTCATAGACCAGAAGACGCGCGTTCGGATCGTCGAACAGCCGTTGATCGAGGGCGACCAGGCGACCGTGGCGGTGCGAGTGCAGCTTCACGTCATTGAGCAGACCGCTCATCAAGGAGACACCCGCCCACAGGAAATCGTGCGACTTCGCGTTCGGATCGTAGACCTCGAAATAGGCCGCGGGCACAAGGGAAAAGAACTCGAATTTGAGCGCCATGTTCATCATGCCGATGCCGTCCGGCATGTCGTAGAGCCAACTGATCCCCGGCAGGTTGATCGAACCGCCGAAGTCGCCACCGATAAGGCGCTGTTCGGTCGACCACGTGTTGGCGATCGTGTCGTAACGCAGCAGCACGGCGCCCGAGGAATAAAAGCGTGTGAGCGGGCTGTATTGCCAATATTCCTGCGCCCAAAAGTTCAGCGCGACGTATGCGCCGTTGTCGTAGACGGTTGCGGACTCGCCCGGCGTGACCATGACGTAAAAATCGTTGGATTCGGCCCAGGCGTCGAGCGTCGTGGTGTCGATAGCCGGCAGCGGCGCCGGCGTGAATGACGTGAAAGACGCGTCCGTTACCGCCGCATCGAAGTCGACCGAACCGGGATAGGCGTCGGGGTCGACCGGGTACACGAACAGAAGTCCCATGGGATCCGCATCGTCATCCGAGGTATCGTCGTCGGTATCGTCGTCGCTATCGTCATCATCCGAAACGTCGTCATCGGCATCGTCATCGTTAGACGTGTCATCGTCCGAGTTGTCGTCGTCCGCCATGTCATCGTCGGTTGCGGAGTCGTCGTCAGCCAAATCGTCGTCGTCACTCGCCGCGTCGTCATCATCGGCCGCGGCGGAAGGCGACGAGCCGCCGCCGGCATCGCAACCGAACGACGCGAAGACGCACAACCCGGCGAGCAACATCGCAAACGCTATGAAGGCAGGATGATGACAACGCATGACAACCCTCCCGAAGGCATGAATGTACCATGAGAAAAGAGAAAAAAGGAAAAAGAAATTGAGACGAGGGCGCGGCGTACGACGATCGAAGCGGGCCCCGCTCCGAGCCGGGCGGCCCCCGGCACGAACGCCGCTTCCTCTTTCCTCTTTCCTCTTTCCTCTTTCCTCTTTCCTATTTCCTAATTCCTAATTCCTATTTCCTGTTTCCTGTTTCCTGTTTCCTGTTTCCTGTTTCCCCTTCCCCGATTCCCCTATCGCGCTATATTTCGCGTCCCACTTCACGGAGGTGCGTTGTGTTCAAGGAGTTCAAGGCGTTCGCGATGCGGGGAAACGTGCTCGACATGGCCGTCGGCGTCATCATCGGCGGGGCGTTCGGGAAGATCGTCGCGTCGCTCGTCAACGACATCATCATGCCGCCGCTTGGCGTGGTGCTCGGCCGCGTCGATTTCACGAACCTCTATTTCACGATCACAGACGGCGCGGCGAGCGCCGGGCCGTACACCTCGCTCGAAGCCGCGCGCGCGGCCGGCGCGACGGTGATCGCCTGGGGCGCGTTCGCGAACACCGCGGTCAACTTCGTCATCGTCGCGTTCGCGATCTTTCTGCTCGTGCGCGCGGTCAACCGCATGACGCGGCCGGCCGATCTGCCGCCGAGCGCGCCGACAAACAAGGATTGCCCCTACTGCGGCACGTCCATCCTCATCAAGGCGACGCGCTGCCCGGCGTGCACGTCGCAGCTTACGCCTGCGGCGGATGTGACGCCGGCGTGAGGTGGCGAGAACGTGGCGATGCCGGGGCTGGGCCGACCGCGCACTCCGTCCCGCTCGAAGCAGGACTTCGTTTGCGGCCCTGACCGGCGAGGCCGACCGCGCAGCAATTGTGGGAGCGCCCTTCCAGGGCGCGATCGAAACAGGGCGCGATGCGTCGCACCTACAGCGCCGGCGGATACAGATCCTTCACCTGGTCCCACGGCGTGCCGAACAGGGGAACCTGCACGGAGCCTTCGGACCAATCCAGTATCCACACGAGCAGGTCGGGGAAGACGGGGTTAAACGCGGCGTCCACCTGCAGGCCGTCGATGTGCTCCCAATCCGGGAGCGTTAGGATGCGGAACGCGTTGTCGTCGCGCGGCAGCGTGCCGCCTTCCACCGCCGGCAGGCGGTCGCGATACTTCTCCATCTCGCCCGTCTCCGCGACGAGCGCCGTCTCCATCGCGTACACCGGCACGTCCACCTCGGACGTGTAGAGCTTGAAGTAGTCGTGCCGCCAGGTGCCCTCGGTCTCCATCTGGTCGGCGACGAAAAAGTCGAAATCGAGGCGGCTTGAGTAATACGGGTCCGCGTTGTTGCTCGGTCCCTTGTAGATGTTCTGGATGAGGCTCTGGATGTCCATGAGCTCGGCCGGATCGGACTCCTGATAGTTCAACCAGGAGTACGTCATGCCGTCCTCGCACGGGAACTTCCCGAGGAAGTCCTGGCATATCTGCCCGCCGGTCATCGTGCCCATGTGGCCCTTGAAGTTGTCGAGCGGACCGAACTCGTCGTCGGCCACAAGGCCCATGATGGCCTCGTTCGTGAGCTGCACGTCGTTGAAGCGCGTCAGGATCGGATAGAGCACCGTAAACGGCCCGAGTTCGCCGAAAAATCCGTCAGGCCCGAGCGTCGGGTCGGTGCCGTCGGACAGGCCCTCGGCCGCGGCCATCGTGAAGATCTCCAGGTACGTATAAAGCGGCGGCGTGAAGAAGGAGAACTGCGTCGTGCGGGGTTTGGCCCCGGTGCGGATGTCGGCGAGGTCGGCGAGGTAGTCGTCCTCGTCGTATGCTTCGTTGTAGCGACCGGTGCCGTCGAGAAGCACCATGCCGGCGATGTCGTCCTTGCCAAGACTCCCGTCCTCGAACTCGTAGGCGGCGTAGGTCTGCACGAACCACGCGCCGCGCGAGTGCCCGGCGAAGAACACGAGCTTGTCACGCACCTCCTCGGGCACGAGCGACAGGACGATCTTGTAGTCGGCCATCTGCAGGTCCAGTCCCCACTCGGAGAGCATGGCGGTTTCCGGGCCCTGGTCGTCGTAGTAGCCGCCGAACGATTTTCCTTCGAGCTCGAGGCCATTGTAGTAGTAGTCGTACGCCAGCCACGGATCGCCCTGCTCCTCGCCGACGTTCGATCCGTGCAGGTCCTCGAGCAGGTGGAAGCGGCGATCGAGCACCCACACCTCCACGTCGCCGCCGCTCGTGCGGACGATCTGCTCGGCGATGTAGAGAAGCTGGTTCGCGCCCGCGGTGTAGCCCGCGGCGAGCACGAGGATCGCGTCAACCTCGCGCGGGGGATTTTCGCCCGTGTCCTCGCGGAAGCGGAACATGGGGATCTTGTTCAGCGACGCGGGCGTCGATCCGCCCTCGGGGTTGGCCGGCGCGGCGGCGCCGTCGAGCAGCAGGTAGTCCGAGCGAAGCTCGAAGTCGCCGTCATCGTCCGCATCGTCGTCCGCGTCGTCGTCGGATGTATCATCGTCCGCGCCGGTGTCGTCGTCCGCATCGTCATCGCCGGTGTCGTCGTCGACGGCGTCGTCGTCATCGTCGTCGTCATCGTCGCCGCACGAGCAACCGGCGGCGGACAGAACGAGAAGCGACAGGATCGCAACAAGAAAAAACGGAATAACGAATAGCCGGCGGCCGGCGACCGCTTTCAACATGACGCTCCCTCCTGAACGCGAGAAATCCGCCGGGCATCCTTGCGCGAAAAATCAGAATCCGCGCCGCCCCGGCAAACAAGCCGCGCATTGTACGAGAAAAGGAGGGGACACGGAAAGGCCGGGGCGCGGGAAGGGTCGCACGAAGGGAGCGGCTTCTTGCGCGAATTCAAGATTTCCCCACGAAGCGAAAAGCGCTTTTCGCGAGCATTGGAATACGGTACGAATTGCCGGAAAATTTCGGAGTCGGTTGCTTGAAAAACGAAATCGATCCGAAATCCGAATCGTCGGCGAATTCGCGAGTGCGGCCGCGAAGCGACGGATTGCCGCGCGAAAATTGGTGCCTGTCCCGCTTTTCCTTGATACGCAAAACGCTTAACTTAGCGCCATTCATGACTGTCCCCTATTGTCCCTATTTTTCATGGCGTAATGAATTTCTATGAATTACTACAGACGTTGCCCTAACTGCCGCAGCAACTGTTCCGCGTTTCATCAGAGACGTTTTCGACATTTGCACCGTCATCGTTTAAATACGAGTTGTCGTCATCGTCCGGAATATTGCGCTGGGTTGTCGACGTTGTAGACGTTGTTGCGCTCGTCGACGAACCAGGTATTGTCGTAGTCGTTGTCGTCGTAATATTAGGCAAGTAAAACACGTGAGCCTGCAATTCGTAAGCACCCGCATCGTAGAAATTTTGCGCAGTCCACCCAAAATCGGAATACCCATCGTTACGAATATCGTTGTCTTCGCCACCAAGACCGTATCCCACGGAACTTATCGCGCTATACGTGAAGTCATATTGATCGTATTGCCAATAGGAGCCGGTATCAAGGCCAAGGTCTGTCCCAAAATATATATAAATCACCAAACCATCCGCCGATACCATAATGTCATCGTAGCCATCACCATTGACATCCCCAAGGCGCTTTGCAGCAATCACGCCTGGGCCAGGTGGAGGTGTTGGACGCGGAAGGAGTTGTGCAACAATCGGCGTCAATCCTGTATCGGAGCCAAAAAAAATGTAAACTTCTTCGTCGTTAAATCCCCAAATGTCATCGTATCCGTCTCCATTAACATCTCCGGCGCGACCAATATTGTACCAAACGGGAAAATCTGGAGTATTTGCCGCGATAATAGAATGTGGCACGATTTCGTCGGGGAATGACGTTCCATGAAAAATTTCAACAAGTAATTCATCGGTATCATAATAATATACACAATTTGCAAAATCGTCGTAACCATCGCTGTTTATATCGCCAAGCGATGGCGTGGCCGCTATGTACGAATTGTAATATGAGCGACTTTGCGAAGGTAATTCGAAGGGAATGCCGCTTTGATCACTTAAATAAATATCAACCACGTAGGTATCATCATCAAGTTCAAGCGTGTCATTCCAAATACGGCGCGGCAAAATCAAATCGCTGTATTCGTCATCATTGACATCAATATTCGATGCGATTGCATACGCGAAATCATGGCGAGTATCGTAATCGCCATCAAGAATTGCATCGGAGTCTAAATTTAACCCCGTTGGGGATCCATGGTGAATAAAATAACGGCCGTACGCCCCAATCATGACCCGGTGCCACAAAGGGTCGTGAATCAGTAGATCTTCAAACCCGTCACCATTAACATCGCCGCCGCTCTGAATGCGCGAAGCGAAAGAATACGAGTCATTTCGTTGAATATATTGATCGGGTTCCAGCGGCAACCCATCCTTATCTGCGTAAAATATTAATATTGTACCGGACAAGTCGTAGGAATCGCCTCGTTCCCAGCGTAGACCGGTAAAACCCAATAACAAATCATCGAAGCCGTCGCCGTTAGCGTCGAGAAAGGTGATTGTCGGCCCGCCGAGATTATGGTCCCATGCTGGAATTGCATTCGTCGGCGGGTACGACCATGACGGGTCGGGCCGTTCTGGGATATCCAATGCAATAGCTGTGCGCAAAAAAGAGCTAAAAATGATTACCAAGATAAACGATAATGGCCGCAGGTCCGTTGTGCGTGTTTCGATCGGATCCCGCATAAAGGCGCCGTCAGCCGGTGTCGAAAGGGCTGCTGTTCGCGTTGGAGTCTTTTTTGTCGGGCCAGACATCGCGTGTCACCTCAAGTTCGGCAATTTCTTCAGAATAAATAGTACCACGGATCGTCACGTCGCCGGTATCGGGATTCGTCGTGTCCCTCCGTGCCGGCGGTGTCGTCGGTGAAACGCGTTCATTCCGTTTCCCTCTTCCGGCGTGTTCCCGACAGGCCGAATCGGCGGCCATCGCTTGACCCCCGCACGAAAACCCGCGCCAATGGCCGGTGTGAAAAAATAAACCGGGAACCCCGGCACCGGAGCCCCTGTTGGACGATCGCGCGAAAGTCCCGACGGCGTTTGCTCGTTTCGGCCGGCGGGAACGTCGTGCTTTTCGATTTCCCGAACGTTCCTGCGGGCGCCGCCGGCCTGGCCGAGGTCGTCTTTCCGGAGAGCGACTTCCAGGCAAACCGACCGGGTCGTCGTGTACGGAGTAGGGATCGGAACGACCCGTGCGGACTTCTTCTCGTAAATCGCATTTCCCATTATCGTACCCTCTCGCGCCCGCGGCCGGGTGACGCATTTCCGGCGAAATAACGGCGGTTTGAACCTCCCGGCTCCCCACGTGTCGCTTTAACAGGCGTTGGCGGGCGCCCGATGGGATCCGATGAGCAAAGCCCAAACGGCCCCCCAGATGGCCCAGGAGGCCCTTCCGGGCCCGGACGACGCCGGCCTTGTGTCCGCGTTTGTCGGCGGGGACGAGGCGGCGTTTTCCGAAATCATGACGCGGTACCGGCGAATGGTGTATTTCGTGGCTCTTAAATTCGTGGGCAATCACGACGACGCGGACGAGGTGACGCAGAAAACCTTCGTCTCCGCCTACCGCAACCTCGCGGGCTTCGAGGGGCGAAGCTCGCTGAAGACGTGGCTCTACCGGATCGCGGTGAATTACTCGAAAAACCTGGTGCGCGATCGCAAGCGCCGCGAGGGTGAAGAGGTCAAGGACACGATGGCGTCCTACAGCCCCGACCCGACCGAGCCGATGGAACAGGACGAAAAGCGGCAGCAGGTCGCGGAAATGGTGGAAACGCTTCCGCCGAGGCAAAAACAGGTGTTGAAGCTGAGGGTCGGCGGCGAGTTGTCTTTCGCCCAGATCGCGGAGATTCTCGGATGCTCGGTTTCGGCCGCGAAGGTCAATTATCATTACGCCGTCAAGGCGTTGCGTTCGAGGATCGATCCCACCGGCGCGTAAGGCCGGCGCGAAGCGGGTTCGCGCGGGGATTCGGCCCCGGATATGGAAGTGAGTGAGAAGATGAAGAGCTGTCCCATGGCCGATAATGGCCGGCTGATCGATTACGTCGAGCGCGAGCTCGATGCGGCCGATCTTTCGGCGATCGAAACGCATCTGGCGGGTTGCGCCGCGTGCCGCGCCCAGGTGGACGCGATCGCAAAGACGCTGCGCTACGCGGCGTCGCCCCTTGCCGATCCCGGGCCCACCTATTTCGCCAGCCTGAATGTGCGCGTTCGCGCCCGGATCGAGGCCGGCGAGGGCGCCTCGCCCGCCTCGTTCATGCGCGGCCTGGTGCGCCGCCTTTTGGCCAAGCCCGTCATGGCCGCCGCGCCGCTGGCCGCCGCGCTCGCGATCGCGCTGGTGTTCGCCGGGCGTTCGCCGATGACGGTCGACCTGGACGAGATGACCGACGTGGACGACGAGGAGGTCCGCCGCGTCGCGGTGTCCTTCGATCCGTCGCGGCAACTCCAGTTCGACGCCGATCACGGCGCCGCGCGCGTTCTGGCCGAGGCGGACGGTCCGTCCACCGGCGAGTTGGCCGCGGCGATCGCGCTCGATGACGACGAGTCGGAGCTCGACGCGCTCGAAGATGCCGCGGCGGCGTATTCGCGCCCGGCGTCCTTTGCGGTTCCACGCTTTTCCAGCCTGTCCGACGCGGAGGCCGACGCCTTCGGCGAGCGCTTGATGCTGGCGACGGCGTCCTACAATTATTGATCGGAGGCGTTTGATGACGAATTCCTTGCGGCGGGCGGTCCTGGCGGGGTGCGTGCTCGGGCTTTTCGCGGCCGATGCCCTCGCGGCCGGTCAGGAAGAGCGCGTATGGCGGCAGGTCGAGACGGTGCGCATCTGGAAACTCACCGAGATGCTCGACCTCGACCAGGAACGCATCGCGGCGATGATGCCGATCCTCAACGAATACACGCAGGAGCTTCGCGAACAGGGGCGCGAGCGCGACGAAGGGCTGCGGGAGCTTTCGCGCCTCGCCAAATCGGACTCGACCGACGAAAAGCAGATCCGCGCGGCCGTCGACAAGGTGCTGAAGTCCGAGCGTGGGATTCTCGATCTTCGCCACAAGCACTATCGCAAGATGGAAGACGTGCTGTCCCCGGACCAGCTCGCGAAATACATGATCTTCGACGCGCGTTTCCACGACGAGATCCACCAGATGCTCGACGACATGCGGCGGCACAAGCGGCTGCGTCACCGGGAGCGCATCCTGGCGCCGGATGGCGGCGGCCAGGCCGTGCCGCCC
>JAIOHV010000056.1 GCA_019912885.1 bacterium | reverse complement strand
CCGCGGAAGGCGCACCGGCGACGTCCGCTCCGGCGGCCGAAGCCGAGGCTTCACCGACCGGCGGCGAGTGATAAAATCAAGACGCGGCGCGGCCCGACGCGCGCTGTTGTTGAGAATGGACGCAGAAGTGGTGGAATTGGTAGACGCGCCAGCTTGAGGGGCTGGTATCCGAAAGGATGTGGGGGTTCGAGTCCCCCCTTCTGCACATCGACCAACGCAAAACGGCCGCCGCAAGATCGGTGGCCGTTGGTGTTTGGGAACGCGGTTCAACGCCGGCGATTTTTGCGCGTTTCCCGATGGGTCTTTGCCATCGTCCCCGCGCTTTCCGGCCGTTCGTAAAGCGCGTCGGGCCACCCGGTAAGCGGGCCGGTTTTCGCCATCAGGCGTTTGGGCATTTTTTCGCGCTTCATCCCGGCGAGGATCGGAAGAAAACGGGCGGGTTGGTGTCTGCGGCTCTTGGTCAGGAAGGCGTCGATCTTGAGATCACGCAATTCGCGCATGAGACGCCGGTGGTGCGTGCGTCCCCACGGGCTCGCCGCCAGATCGCGAAGCGGCACGTTGTGCGGAAGATGCCGGTTCGGGTTGGAAAGCAGCGTGTGAAACGGCATGTAGACCGTGCCGGGATACGCCGCGACCGTGGCGTTCAGGCGTTTTACGGCATGCCGCATCGAGCGCGTCGGAACCTGCTTCCACAGCGGATGCCCGAGTGCGAACGGATAGCCGCCCATCACGAGCATGACGGCGACGACCATCGTCGCGAGAATGGCGCGCGCCGCGTTTGTTTGCGGCAGTTGGTGCGCGTATTCGCGCGCAAGCCGCGCGCCAAAAACAACGGCGCCCGCGACCATCGCCATCGCCGCGGGGATGAGCGAATTGTGATACGCGCCGTCGATCCGCCAGATCGCGACCGCGAGGATCACGCCCGCGCCGATGAAGTAGAACCACGGTTCGCCGAAAATCTCTCGCCACGCACGCCGTGCCAGGCGCGTGACGAGGTACGCCGCGATGAGTGCGAGATGGACGCCGAAATGTTTCGCGAGCCAGAGCGCGAAGAGGGAATAACGCTCGGCACGAATGTGATGATGCGCGACCATGTCGATGGTGTATTTCCACATCCAGCCGTCGCTTGCGTCGTTGATCGCGAAAACAGCGATTGCGGACAACGCGGATGCGATGAGCGCCGCGACGATGCCCCGCCAAAGGCTCGAGGGCAGGAATGCAAAGACCAGCACGGGAATGAACGCGATCTGCGTCTGCTTGCCGAGAACCGAAAGCGCCATCAACGCACCCGCCGCGACGGCGGATATCCACGTCGGGCGCAGCACGGGAAGGACAAAGGCAGCGAAGCCGAGCGCGAGCGGCAGTGAATCGACGCGCGCCAAATCCCAGTAGGCGCCGGTCAGTCCGTAAGTTGCGAAGAACAATCCCGCCGCGACGGCGCCCGCGATGCGGCCGCGCCCTTCCCTTTTGCCGAACGCGAAAAACAGCGCGCCGACACCAAGCGCCGAAAGAAACGAGACGAGCCGGCCCGTCCACCACGCGGGTTCGCCGATAACGCGCATCAGCAACGCGACGGCGTGAAACCAGAGCGGGAAATACGGCGGTGCGATCGCGGAGAGTGACGGCTCGACGTAGAGCGGCTCGCCGGTTGCGACGCGCCACGCCTGAAGGAGCATCTGCCCTTCCATGATCTCGAGATGGCCGGGATAAATCGCGCGCAAAGGAAACTGCGCGACGAATTGCGCGGCTGGCAAACAGGCGATCAGGGCAGCGGGGATCAACCACGTCCGGCGCACGCACACCTCCGATCGGCGGCCTCATATCACCCCGCGAGTCCGCGAGCAAATCGGCGCGTCACGTCGAAAACGGGGACACGCCGGATAGAATAGTAACGCATCTAACAATTTATGACGTTTGAACCGCCGGCGTTTGGGGCAAGGCGCATGATTTGGTCGCACAAAAATTCGGAGGGAGTCATGCGGCGCGCCAATTTTGTCGTTGTGGTGGTCGCTTTCTTTGTGAGCCTTCTAACCGACGTCGCCCTCGCAGGCTATTATTGGCCGCGCGACGGGAACTCGAACGGTTGGGATTATTTCGTCGATCATTATGACAACATGGGGAATCACCTGGGCATCGCCGGGATGGTTTTCAACGACGTGACCGGACGCTGGGAATCCCCGACCGGCGATCCGCCCGCCTGGATCGGCAAGGACGCGGACGGCTGGAAAATCGTGGCTCAACCATTCAACGGAGCCGACGGATTTTCGCAGAATCCGAAACTCGCGTTGCATCCCTCGATCGACGATCTCCTCGATGCGGGTTCCTCGAAGAACTGGCGCTACCGGATCAATATGCGCGCGCTTCCCGGTGGCGCGTCGGTTCGGGTGTTCATCGTGCCGTCGGACGGAGTGACCGGCGAACCGATCGTCGATTCGCTGGACAAGGAATACCTTTTTGGGTCCGAGCACAACCCGATCATCTACGGCCCCGACCAGCCCATCCGCTGCGAATTTCCCGTGACGATCGGCGAAGGCGACGACGGTTCCGACATGCAGGAGTGCGACTGGATCATCCTCGAGATCGACGACCCCACGCCCCTTGACGACGACGATGACGACGGCGGAGGAGGCGAGGACGACGACGATGATGATGACGATGACGATGACGATGATGACGATGATCTCGTCGTGTTCGCGTCGGACCAGTGCCCGCTTTTGTCCGAGATCGTGGCGGTGCCGCACGGATCGGACTTTATCGAATTGTACAACCCGACCCCTTTCTGGATCGGCTTGGGCAACATCTATTTGTCCAACAGCGATCTGTATTACGGCGTCGTCACGCAGGATGCCTCCGTCGATACGAAATCCGGTTCGGGCGGATATTTTAACGCGCGGTTTCCAACGGACACCCACGGGATCGATCCTGGCGACGTCGTTGTTGTCTCCCTCGACGGCTCGGAGAGTTTCGAGGCGGCCTACGGATTCAAACCGGACTACGAACTCTTCGAGGACGGAGGCGGCGACGACGGCGTGCCGGAGATGTGGCAGGCGTTCCCGGGGTCGATCGCCGATCAGGGCGACCTGTTCCAGTCCGGTCCCGCCGTCGTCACCTACTGGTGGCACCACAACAACGACCTAGTGTGCGACTGTGACATCGCGGGCTTCGGCGACAAATCCGGATTTATCGACAAGACGGGCGTCTCGATCGACGGCATCGATATGGACGCCGCCGAAAGCGTGTACGAAGACGACACCGCCGCCGCGGATCAGGATCTTATCGACGCCGCTCCGAACCCGACGGGAGAGAGCTTCCAGCGTTGCGACGAGACGGAAGGCGACGAGGTCAAGACCGGCGACAATAACGGATGCGAATTCATGGCGGGCGAAAGCCACGACGAGACGAGCGAGAATCTTTCGGTGACCTGGACAGTGGACGTGCCCTCCCCCGGCGATACGAACGACTGCCTCGGCGATGACGACGATGACTCTGACGACGACGATGACTCCGACGATGACTCCGACGATGACGACGACGACCAGGCCGGCGACGACGATAATGAGGACGACGACGATCAGGCCGACGATGACGACGACGACGATAACGATGACGACGACGGATGCGGGGCCTGCGGTTGCTGAGATAGCCACAAACGAAACGCGACACCGGCGCATGACCGCGAGGGGCGGCCCACGGCCTGGCGCGCTTGCGCCGGCGACGCCGCCGATCGCGCGAATCTTCGATTCCCGCGCCGCCTTGCGCTCACCTTTGGCGCTCACTAATATTCGGGCTCGTTTGCTCGCGTTTTGACTCCCGCAGGCCGAATCTCGCCGCCCGCGTTTCCGAAACGGAATGCACCGGACGGCCGATCCGCGTCCGGCGTTTTCGGAGGCCATCCATGAAAAGTGTGGAATCGACCAGGCTGCGCAACGTCGCTCTCATCGGCCACGGCGCGACGGGCAAGACCTCGCTTGTCGAGGCGATGATGTACCTTTGCGGCGTGACCAACCGCATGGGCCGCGTCGAGGACGGCAACACCGTCAGCGATTTCGAGGCGGAGGAAAAATCGCGCGGATACTCGATCAGCGCGACCGCCGTTTATTGCGACTGGAAAAAGCAGCGCGTCAACCTGGTCGACGCTCCGGGCGGCGCAAATTTCGTGACCGAAGCCCTGTGGGCGTTGCAGGTCGCGGACGCGGCACTCATCACGATTTGCGCGGCCAGCGGCGTCGAGGTGCAGACGGAGAGGTTCTGGAATGCCGCCGCCGAACGCAATCTGCCCCGCGCGTTTTTCGTCAACAAGCTCGATCGCGAGCGCGCGGATTTCGACCGCACGCTCGACGACATCCGCGAATCGTTCAAGATCAGCGTCGTACCGCTGACGATTCCGATCGGCCAGGAAGCCGGTTTTGCCGGTGTGGTCGATGTGCTCGAGAAGAAGGCTTACAAGTTCAACGATAAGGGCGAGGCGCAGCCGATCGACATGCCCGGTGACCTCACCGACCGCGTCGAGGAGTTGCGCATCGCCGCGCTCGAGGCCATTGCGGAAAACGACGAGGCGTTGATGGAGAAGTATCTCGGCGGCGAGGAACTTACGCACGACGAGATTTTCTCCGTCTTGAAAAAAGCCGTAGCCGCGGGCGCGGCGTATCCGGTTCTTTGCGGATCCGCGATCAAGAACGCGGGGCTGCCGTTTTTGCTCGACCTTTGCGTCGACGCGTTTCCAAGCCCCCTCGAGCGCCCGGCCGCCGTCGGCAAGAATCCGCGCACGAACACCGAGGAAACGCGCGAAAGTTCGCCCGATGCGCCGTTTTCGGCGATCGTCTTCAAGAACAATTCGTTGTTCGCCGGCGGTCTGTCGGTCGCCCGCGTCCTTTCTGGCGAGGTCGGCGCCGAGGGAACGGCGCTCAATCCGAACACCGGCACGCAAGAGCGCATGGGCGGCCTTGTGAAGATTCAGGGCAAGAACACCGAAAATCTGGAACGGGCGGTCGTCGGCGACATCGTCGGCCTGACCAAGCTGAAGCACACGCGCGTCGGCGATACGCTGTGCGACGAGAAGCACGAGATCGTTTACGACCTCATCACCGTGCCGCCGCCGCGCATTTCGTTCTCGGTGCATCCGAAAGTCAAAGGCGACGAGGACAAGGTGATCGGCAGCCTCCTGAAGATCGCCGAGGACGACCCGACGCTGCGCGTCGTGAAAGACGCGCAGACGCATGAGGTCGTGCTTTCCGGCATGGGCACGGGGCACATCGAGGTGACGATGGAAAAACTCGCGCGCCGCTACAAGCAGGAGGCGGAACTCGGATTGCCGAAGATCCCGTATCTGGAGACGGTGAAAGGCAAGGCGACGACGCGCTACCGTCACCGCAAGCAATCCGGCGGGCGCGGGCAGTTCGGCGAGTGCGAGATCATCGTCGCGCCGCTTCCGCGCGGCGGCGGCTACGAGTTCCACGACAAGATCGTCGGCGGGGTGATTCCCAAGACGTTTATCCCCGCCGTGGACAAGGGAATCCGCGAGGCGTCCGAACGCGGGCCGGTCGCGGGCTTCCCGACGGTGGATTTCCAGGTCGATCTTGTCGACGGCAAAACGCACGACGTCGATAGCTCCGAGCAAGCCTTCAAGATGGCCGGTTCGATGGCGTTCAAGGAAGCGGTCCTGAAGGCGAATCCGACCCTGCTCGAACCCGTGTACAAAATGGAAATCGTCGCGCCGGAGGAGAACACCGGCGACATCATGGGCGATCTGTCGAGCCGGCGCGGCCAGGTTCAGGGTTTCGAGACAATCGGCAAGAACACCGTCGTGCGCGCGATGGTGCCGCTAGCCGAGATCCTGCGTTACGAACCCGACCTGCGCTCGATGACCAGCGGCCGCGGCGCTTATCTGGCGGAATTCGATCACTATCAGGAGCTACCGCACGAGCTGGCGCAAAAAATCATCGAGCAGGCGAAAAAGGATCGCGACGAGGAGTGAGCTCGCGCGGAAAACGGAATGAAGGCGTGCGCGGATGGACCGCCGTTGATATGTCCATGATATCTATTCGGTCCATCATGTCCAATTTGTCCATGAGCACCGCGCGGGACCGTGCCCGCGCATGAACCCATCCGCCCCGCCCGCCGAGCGCAAAAAACACGCGCGCGCCATCTGGCGGCTGCTCGCGCGCGAGTATCCCGACGTCAAATGCGCGCTCAACTATCGAACGCCGATGCAGCTTCTCGTCGCGACGATCCTGTCCGCGCAGTGCACCGACGCGCGCGTTAACATGGTCACGCCCGCGTTGTTCGCGAAATATCCGGACGCGAAGTCGTTCGCGAAGGCGAAGCCCGAGGAGCTTGAGGCCGCGATCCGGTCGACCGGCTTTTACAAGAACAAGGCGCGCTCGATCATGGGCGCGGCGGCGGCGATCCTGAACAGGCACGACGGCCAGGTTCCCGTGACGATGGAGGATCTCGTCAAGCTGCCCGGCGTGGGGCGAAAGACCGCGAACGTCGTGCTTGGCAACGCCTTCAACACCCCGGGCATCACCGTCGATACGCACATGCAGCGCGTATCAAAACGCATCGGGCTCACGGACGAAACCGATCCGGTGAAGATCGAGTTTGACTTGAACGAATTGATTCCGCGCGCCGACTGGACGCACTTCTCGCACGCGATCATCCACCACGGCCAACGCATCTGCGACGCGCGCAAGCCGCGGTGCGTGGATTGCGTGGTCCGAAAATACTGCCGCGCTTTCGCCACGGGCGACCTGCCGCGCGGGGCGGTGACGGAAAGGCTTTCCGCGCGTTAATCGCGGTATTCCGAAATCAGGACATCCGCGGGAATCCCGAGACCGCGGTGCAGCTTACGAATCATCGCCAGGCTCATCGGACGGCGCCCGCTTAGCACCTCGGAAACGCGTCCGCGCGAGCCGATGAAAGGCTCCAATTCCTTGCGCGTCAGCCCCATCTGCTCCATCCGAAACCGGATCGCTTCGACGGGATCGGGCGCGTCAATCGGGAAATGTCCGGTTTCAAAGGCATCGACCAACGTTGCCAAAACGTCGAGTTCGTCAAATTCGGGCGTACCGGGCTGGGCGTCCATGATTTCTTCGATACGCTTCAACGCCTTGCGATGATCGCGCTCGTTTCGAATCGGCTTGATATCCATTTTTTCAAATCTCCATTGCGTCTATTTGATCGTGGGCGGCGTGCGTGCCGTTTGCGTTTCGATTCGCGTGTTGGCAGAATCCGGCGCCGTCGCTGGCATACGCTGCCGTCAACCGGGCACGGCCAGATCCTTCGCTTCGCTCAGGATGACGGACGCCGTGCCAGGATGACGGACGCAGTGCCAGGATGACGGACGCGGGCTTAGCATGACGGATGAGGTCTGCGGTTGTCGATCGTTGGACTGCGGTCGCCGCTCGCCAGTCGTCCATTGTCGGTCGCCGTTTGTCCGTGACGGCGCGTGGTAGCCCGCGCGCTGACGCTTGCGGCTCTGACATCGCAATCGCTTTTTGGAGCATTCATGGCCCTTCGGATTTACAACACGATGACGCAGCAGAAGGAGGAGTTCTCCCCCCTCGAGCCGGGGCGCGTGCGGATCTACGTCTGCGGCGTCACGGTATACGACCGCTGCCACGTTGGTCACGCTCGCAGCCAGGTCGTGTTCGACACCGTCGTGCGCTACCTGCGTCATAAGGGGTTTCAGGTCGATTACGCGCGCAACTTCACGGACGTCGACGACAAGATCATCAATCGCGCGAACGAGCAGGGGCGGCCGTGGCATGAGCTCGTCGCCGATAATATCGACGCGTTTTACGCGGACATGGATCCCCTTGGCATCGCCCGGCCGACGTTCGAGCCGCGCGCGACCGACCACATCCCGCAGATGATCGCGCTCATCGAAAAGCTCGTCGCCGCGCGTCTCGCGTATCCTCTCGAGGGCGATGTCTATTACAGCGCGCGCAAGTTCCCGGGTTACGGCAAGCTGTCCAAGAAGAATCTCGACGACCTGATCGCCGGCGAGCGCGTGGACGTCGACGAACGCAAGCAGCATCCCGCGGATTTCGCGCTCTGGAAGGCGAGCAAACCCGGCGAGCCGAGTTGGCCGTCGCCCTGGGGGCCGGGGCGGCCAGGCTGGCACATCGAGTGCTCCGCGATGAGCGCGCATCTTCTGGGCCAGCCTTTCGACATCCACGGGGGCGGGCGCGACCTGATGTTTCCGCATCACGAAAACGAGATCGCGCAAACCGAGGGCGCGACCGGCCAGGCGCTCGCGAAGGTCTGGATGCACAACGGTTTCGTGCAGTTCAACCACGAGAAGATGGCCAAATCGACGGGCAACTTCTTCACGATCCGCACGGTGCTCGACAACTACGCCGCGGAAACGCTGCGTTATTTCCTTTTGTCCGCACACTACCGCAGCCCGCTCGACTACAGCGAACAGATCGTCCTTGAGGCGCAGGCCGGCGTGGATCGTCTGTATGCCGCGTACGACGCGCTCGTGCGCGAGGCCGGCGACGCGTCGCTCGACGAAGGCGCGCTGAACGCAAGGCAAACCGAACTGCTTGGCGAGGTCCGCGAGGCGCGCGCGGCGTTTTTCGTGGCGATGGACGACGACTTCAACACCGCGAAGGCCACCGGGCACATGTTTGAAATCGCCCGCGCAGTGAACGCGGTGACATCCGACGCGAACGCGGGCGCCGCGCCCGGCCGCGCGATGCTGATGACAGAGCTTGGCCGCGTCTTCCGCGAGATGAATGACGTCCTTGGCATCTGCCTGTCCGCGCCGGCGGACTACTTCACCGCTCGCTCCGGGCGGGCGCTGAAAAAGCGGAATCTGTCCGCGGACGGCATCGAGGCGAAGATCAAGGCGCGCGCGGACGCACGTGCGGCGCGCGATTTCGCCAGGGCCGACGCCATCCGCGACGAGCTCGCCGAGGCGGGGATCATCATCAAGGACTCGCCGTCGGGCACGACCTGGACGGTGAAGTGAAAAGGCTGGAAGACCGAAAGACTGAAAGACTGAAAGACTGGAACGTCATCACAAAAGCGTAAACATCCCCCTAACCACCCTGCGGTCAATTCGAGTGCGCACTTGTCATCCTGAGCGCGCTTTCGTCATCCTGAGCGAAGCGAAGGATCTGGCCGGCTCCTGACGACGGCAACTCCTTCGCTCACGCCTTCGACGGCGCGGCCAGCGCGGGATTCTGCATCACGATATCGCCGACAAGGATCGTCGCCCCGGCGACGGACGCGGGCATCATGATGAAATTCAAAAGCGGCACGAACATGTAGAGCGAGATCACGGCGCCAAACGCGAGCGCCGCGCCGAGATTCGCGGACACGAAATTTCGCTTCGCGCGAAAGTCGAGCTTGCGTCGTTCGAGCGGAATGTCCCAGAACTCCCACGCGAAAAAATACGCCGTGACGAAAAGCTGCAATGGCGCGCCGACGATCTGCCCCAGGACCGGGATGAAATAGATGACGATGCACACCGCCTGCACGAACAGAAACATCAACAGAAAGCGAATCTGCGTGCCGACGATGCGCGGTATGTCCGCGAGAAACGACAAGCCGTCCGGCGCGGGCGTGCCCAAGCGCTCGGCGTCGATTTTTTCGCTCAGCACTTCTAGAAATGGCCCGGCGATCACAAGGCCGACCGCGGTAAAAGTGAACAGCAGAATGAGCCCGAAGATCGCGCCGATCACGACGCCGAGCGCGTAGTAGAGAATCCGTTCCCACCACGCGTCGGGGTTTTCAAACACCCAGCCGAGAATATCCGGCAGCTTCGCGAAGAAGACCCATCCGCCCGCGACGTACACGACGGTATTGATCAAAACCGGTATGCCGTACCAACGCAGCAGGTTGGGATGCGTCCGCAGGAAGCGGATGCCGGCAAGCGGCGCCTTGAGACCGGCGAGCGCCCCGCTCATGCGGCCTCGTCCGGGAGATACTCGTCGATGAAGTTGACCAGATCGATGATCGACAGAAGAAACGCGCGCAGTCCGTCGTGCGACGGGTTCGCAAAAAACGGGCCGATGTCGATCGTGATGAATCCGGGCAGGCCGTCGATGACAAGCGGGCGCGGCCCCTCGCCGATGACGATCGGCAGAACGTCGAGCGCGCGCAGCAACGCATTGAGATCCGAGGCGCTAAGGGGGTTGCGCGCGTTCGGATCGATGTCCTTCGGTGACTCGTCGTAAAACGCAACCGCGAGCGCCGCCGCGGTGATGTCGATGGCGACCGCCAATTCCGCGGGCAGGTCGAAGCTCGTACCGACGTAAATCGGCTCGTCGCGTGCGTCGTATCGATTGTCGTGATCGAAATCGTCAAAACGGAATTGATCGTCGCCCTGGGTGTCGCGCTCCAGGGCCAAGGCGTCGAACGCGTACGTCATTCGCGCAAAGGCGTCGCCAAAGGCGACGCCCGCGGTCTGCATGGGGGTGACGCCGTTTTCGTCAAGCGCGAGAAAATCGGGGTATTGCTCGCTCGCCATCATCCCCTCGACCAAGTCCAGCACGGCGGCGATCGTCTCAAAGGTCGAGAGCCCCGCGAAATCCGGCAACGCGAGCGCATTGATGTCGAAGTTCAAATCGTGCGCCAAAAGCAGCTCGACGACGCCGTAAAAAAGCGCGTTGACGGCGCCGAGCGCGTGCACGTCCGTCACGTCGAACTCGCCGGAAAACGAGAACAACTCGATAGTCGAGACGCGCAGCGCGTAGCGCGGAAAGTCGTATTGAAAATCCGCCGCCGCGACGAGGAAGGCGTAGTGCGTCTCGTTGGTGGAAAGCGGCGTCAGCATCGTGTCGCGAAAAAAGTCGTGCAGCAAATCGCCGATGAGCACTTTGTCCTTGGCGGTCGACTTCGCGCCTCCCAGGTCAAGCTCGGACAAAAGCTTCGCCAACTCATCGACGATATTGGTCACCTGCATGATCTGCGACAGGAACAGGCCCAGCGTCGCCTCGACGTTGTCACCGTCCTTCTTGAGCGCGGCCTTGAACGCCTCGGCGGCCTCGGCGCCGCGCTCGTCGGCAAGATATTCTTTTCCGATCGCGATGATCTCGGACACGCTCGGGTCATCGAGAAACGCTTCGTCGTCGTTGCAACCCGATGCCGCGACGCAAATCGCGACGATCGCGACGACGAGCGTGAATCGGCGCGCCGCGTCACGCATGGCTACGACTCGTCGGTGGCAAGCGCGTTGGCCAGGCAAAAAACAAGCCGCGCCGTGTCGTCCGGATAATCGACGGCGCACCCGAGCAATTCAACGACGAAGTCCTTGAAGAGTTCCGGGCGCGGATCGAGGAAGTAGCCGCCGAAATCGAGATCGACGGACGGCAACAACGGCGGCAGATCGTCGAACAGATCGTTCACGAGCGAAAGATCAAACGGATCGGGCTCGCCGGGATGCACGTCTATCTCCGTGCCGTCCCAGAAGCTGTCGCGCGCCTCCTCCAGAATAACGAGCAGCGCGGGAATGTCGTCCATGAGATCGCGCGAGAAGGGATCAAGATCGGCGAAGCGATACGGCTCGCTCGGATCGTGTACGTGGTTGTCGATGATGACGACGTACCCGAAAGGCCCGACGGCGTCCGTGACGGTCGTCAACGCCTCGATCATCATGTCGCAGAAGCGGCCGAGCGCCAGCCCCGCGCGGGGCATGCGGTATTCGGACTCGGCGTTGTCGAGCAGGAATCCAGGGTGATTCGGATCGGTGAGAAGCTCGAGGACGACGCCAAGCAGATAGCCGGTCGATTCGTCGGCGGGAAGCCTCGACGAAACGAGAATCGCGTCCATCAGCGACGCGAAGTCAAAACCGAAATCCGTCGCGATGATCGTATCCACGAGCGCGCGCAAGGCGTGCGCGAACGCGCCGGAAAACGCGACATCCGCGGAATCCCAATCGCCCGTCAATTTGAGAAGCGGTTGTTCCTCGAACACAAGCGGAATGGGGCCGACCTCGAAGGCGATGCCCTTGTCCGCGGCGGCGACATCATACGCATCGATGAGCTCCGCAAGCGGGTCGTCGAAGATCTGGGAAAGCAGCATCCGCAAAATCGTGCCGCTGTCCGTGCCCTCCGGCGTGCGGTGATGCGATTTTTCGCGCGCGCGATATGGCGCGTCCGCGTCCGACTCGGGGACTTCCTGGCCCGCAAGCGCCGCGCCGAAATCGATCGCGTCGTCGGCCAGGATCAGCAGCTTTTGCGCGGTCGCGATCGCGACGCCGAGATACGCGTTCGAATCGCCCGGACGAAGGCGCTCGGCTTCATAAAACCGCCGGGCCGCGTCGCGCCCCTCGCCGGCTTCGAGCAGGCGTTTGCCGTCCGCCATGAGCAAATCGTATTGCGGATCGGGCGGATCGCCCTCCTGACTCGCCTGGCACGCGACAAAAGCGGCGACGGCCGCGGCAAGCGCAACGATGACGGCGATGCGGGGCACGAATCCTCCGGTGAACGACGCGACATTCTGGAAACATGCCGGTGCGCTGTCAAACCGCCCGGGCAGCCGGCAGACGATTCGAGCACAAAAAAAGACCGCGCGAGGCGGCCTTTTTTTTTCTCAAATCGTCGTCGTGTTTCAGTCGCCGACGGGTTCGTCCTCCGGAACGCCGTCACCGCCGCCGGTCGAACCGCCGCCGCTCCATCCGTCACCCCAGGCGTCTTCCGCGCTATACGGCAGCGCGATCGATGCCAGGTCTTCGAACGTTTCGAGGCTCGTCGCGACGAGCGCCGCGTCGGACAGGCTGTAAATCGCGTCGCCGATAACAAGGCCGCGGCGCGTGATCGGTACCTCGCCGAACCAGTCGCTGCCGGCTTCGGCGGAAAGGTCCGTATGCTCGACGGCGCCCCACTCCGAGAATCCCTCCGCGACGTTGAAGCGATACACCGCGAGGAACGAACGACCTGTCGCCTCGTCCGCGCCGTCCGCCGGCTCATCGCCCTGCTCGGCCGGCGGCGGAGCGGCATCGCCGGATTTCGCGCCCTCGCCGCCTTCGCTGCCAGGTACGTCCTCGCCGCCCTCGTCCCAACCGTATTCGACGACCGGAATGGCCAGAAGCTCCGCCGGCGGATAGTAGAGAAACGCCTTGGGGTCGTAGACCGCCGGCGAATAGACATCCCAACCCGTCGCGACGAGTTCCTCGAACGTGCGTACAGGATTCGCCGCGTCCGCCACGTCGAAGACCTGCAACAGCACGCCGCCGGTCAGCCCATTTTCATCGCCGGCCTCGCCGATCGTGACGATGTGGTTATCATCGACCGGGTGGATGTATGTCGAAAAGCCGGGAATCTCGAGTTCGCCCGCGACCCGCGGATCGGTCGGGTCCGACAGGTCGATGACAAACAGCGGATCGGTCTGCTCGAAAGTCACCACGTAACCGCGCTCGCCGAAGAAGCGCGCGGACTTCAGTTCCTCACCCGGCGCGATACCGCGAATTTCGCCGGCGACCTCAAGAAGGCCGTCCGCGGGACGCAGCACGTACACCATGCTCGAAAGCTCCTCGCCCCACCATCCGGTCGACGCGGCGACGCGCAGGTTGCCCTCGAATTCGCTCATCGAGAACTGGTTGAGCACGAAGCCATCGATCTCGCCGGTGCCGACGTAACTGGCCTGCGTCGCGCCGGCGGGCGTCGCGAATTTGTGGATCATCGAGCGGCGCACGTCCTCGCCGATCCACTCATGGACGGCGGACGCCTCTTCCGCGACGTACAGCGAATCGGTCGTGGCGTAGAGAAGCTGCCCGTCGGCGAGCAAGCCGACGTCTTCCTGCTTGTCGTACGGCTGGGATAGATCGATCGTCAGGATCGTCGAGACCGCGCCGCCCAGCGGCTCCTGGGGGCGGTAATAATCAGCGCACTTCGAAAGAAACCCGGCGCTCATCTCGCCACCGGCCCGACGATCGAAATAGCGCGGGATCCAGTCCTCCAGCGTTGAGGACTCGATGGCCGCGCGCGCGTCGTCGAGCATCTCGCCGACCGCCTGGTCGAACGCCGCGTCGTCTTCGGGCACGCCACCGTCGAAATACGACCACGGATCGACCCAGTTTTCGATCGCGTCCGTGAACGGTCGCGAGACGAGCACGATGCGAACCAGGTTGTCCACGCGGCGCGCGCTGACATACGAGCCCTCGGCATAAAGCGTGCGCAAAACGCGCGGCGACGCGCGGTCCGCGATGTCGACGATCTGCGTCACGAAGATCGACGTTCCAAGTTCCTCGCGCGGTAATTCCGGCCAGACATCGTCGGGCAATTCGCCCGGCGCGGTCGTCGAGAAGATAATGGCGAGGTCGGCGGCCACGAACAGCTCGCGCGGATGACCGGCAAGGGCAAGGCGCGCGGCCTCATGCATTTGGGCGGCGGGCCGCGCATCCGCGATGATGAAATTTCCGCCGGCAAGCAGATAGATCCACTCGCCGTCGGTCTTGACGATGTCGGCCTCGTCGACCCCCTGCTCCTGGACGTTTGTGTCGGAGTGGTCGTCATCGGCCCCATCGCCCGATTCGCCATTCGGATCGCCGGGGGCGTCGTCGTCGCCGCCTGTGGCATTATCGCCCTCGGCGCCGCCCATCGCGTCGTCGGATTCGCGCGCGCCGTCGATGGCCTGAGCCGCGGCGCGCTCGACCTGCGTCAACGCGACGAGGCGCATCCAGTCGAGGACTTCCTCGCAGTCCTGGCAGCGTACCAGACCCAGAGCCCGGGAGGCGGTGTCCTCGTCGCCCGACGAGCCGGCCGAATGATTTTGACAGGCCGTGCCGAGAAACGCGATCGCAATGATCACAAACGCCAGCGCAGCCGCGCCGATCAATCGCAAGAGATGGTTGGGCAGCGTCGAATTCACGTATCGTCTCCCGCGGGGCAATCGGGTGCGGCCTTGCCCGGGCGCACCACGCCCGCCGAAATTTCTTCCAAATTCAAGATTCAAGCAACAGGCGTGCCTAACGTTAAAAGACTTGATTTTCTTGCGGTTTTTCTTCGGGTAGCCTAATGCAAGTGTCGGATTTTCCCTCAGTTTTTCGATGTTTCCGCGAAAATCTGACGGTCCAACCGCGCCGGCGAACGAAATACCGGAGATTCAAAACGCGGCGCCAAACGCGACGGCAACGACGTTTTTCTGCCAGCGATAATCCGACAGGGAATCGTTGCGCGCGTGCCGGAACATAAGCTGGCCATAGATAAAACTGACAAAGTCGTAGCGCAAACCCAGGTCCAGCGAAAGGCGCTGATCCCGCCGGTTGCCGATGTGATTGACGTAATCCTGGTATCGAAACTCGACCGCCCCGCTCGATGTGAGATCGCGGCGCAGCGGCACGCTCATGCCGTAAAAAAGACGCCCGCCGTAATAATCATACAGATCGCTGGCGGCGCTGTTTTGCAAATACCCAAGTTCAATCGCCGCCTTCGCGCCGGCCGGCCGCGCCGGCTCGAACAACTGCGCGACGGTCGGCTCGACGGCGACGCCATCGCGCGCGTCAAAATCCGGAAACGCCTTTTGCCGGAAGGCGACGCTGGCCCGCGTGGCCGTTCGCGCCGATTCGACGAGCGTGGCGCTTGGCTCGATCTCCTGCGCCACCTCGTAACGATCCGTGCCCAAAAATACGTCGCTGATCTCGTACCCGATCCCCACGTGAAACTCGGGCATCGCATGGCGCACCCGCACCTGGCTGTCGAGCGAAAACGCGTTCACCAGCAGATCGAATTCGCGGATCGCGTCGTCCTGGTCGGCAAGGTGAACGCTCTGGAAGAAATGAAACCCGGCGCCGACGTAACCATCCGGCGTGCGCCAGGGATAAACCGTCCCTTCGAACATGCCGAACGCATACGCGCCGTCTTCACCCGCGACAATGTCGTCCGCGGGCTCGTAGAGAACATTGGTGTCATACGCCGCGCCCAGCTCAACGCCGATTTCCCACCACTTGTAGCGCCTGGCGCGCGCCTGGGCCTCGTCGAGGATCCGCGCCGCCACCCGTTCGAGAGCCGGGTCGTCCGCCGTATCGACGACGATCTCCAGCTCGTCGACGGCCTCGCGGTAATCCTCCAGTTCGAAATACGTGACGCCAAGATAAAAGCGGCTGTTCGGATGCGTTTCGGGAAGCTCGGCGACCGCGAATTCCAGATCGCGCCGCGCCGACTCCCATTCGCCGATCTTGAAGCGGCTCGCGCCGCGGTAAAAGCGCAACATCGGCTCGTCGAAACCCGCGTCCGACGCGCCGTCGAACGAATCGAGCGCGTCGCGATAGCGACCCTGGCGATAGGCGATCAGCCCGACCAGGAACCGCGCGCGCGCGTGCACCGGGTCAATGCGCAAGGCACGGCGCAGCGCCGAGATCGCGCGATCCCATCGTTCGAGATGAATGGCCGACTCGGCGAACGCGACAAGCAACGCGGTATCGTCGGGAGCCGAACGCAGCGCGCGCGCGAAATAGGAAAACGCGCGCTCGAAGTCCTCCTGCTCGAACGCCATCAGGCCGAGCGTATGGTGAAAGTCCCGGTCAGGATTGGCGGAAAGTTCGTCCGGCGGCGCGTGCGGATCGGCATCCGCCGGGACGGGCTCGACATCCTGCGCCAGGGCGTTCAGCGCGCCGGGAAAAAACGCCACGAACGCCATCACGACGGCCGCGCCAAGCGCGTTGACAGACGATCGATACCCTTTTGGCGGCACGCGAGTCCTGAACCTTTTTCTTTCGGCAGGAGTATAAGGCGGCGAGCATTGTTCGCGCCGGTCGGACGCAAGTCAATCTTGGCGCGTGGTGCGCCTTACCGCGCGCCGAAATTCCCGGAGGCCGGAGCCCTTGATCCGTCTATATTCCGACGGGAACAAGGGGGTTTCGTCATGGCTAGAAAATCCGTCGAAAACGAGATCATGGAACTTGAGAAGAAATATTGGCAGGCGATGAAGGATAACGACGCGCAAACCTGCGCGTCCCTGACCGACGAGCCTTGCCTGCTGGCCGGACCGCAGGGGGCGGCCAGCATCGGCCGGGACGCGCTCGTCAGCATGTTCAATGACGGCAAATGGACGCTGAAGGACTTCCAGTTCCGGGGCGAACCCAAGGTCCGGATGCTCGGCCGAAACGCCGCGGTCGTCGCCTATCAGGTTCACGAAACAGGCGAGATCGATGGCCGGCCGTTTGAACTGGACGCTGCCGAGAGCTCGACGTGGGTGCGTCACAACGGGCAATGGCTGTGCGCGGCGCATTCGGAATCGCTGATCGGCGATCCCTTCGGCCGCGATCGCAACGCCTGATCGAATCGACTCGCGTGCATACGGAAACGGCGCTTCGAGCCAATCGAAGCGCCGGGATTCCGCGTTACGCGGGTTGGCGGGCCGCGCCTAGAGCTGGCCTTTGACGAACTGCTCGAGGCGAGCCTTCGGTGCCGCGCCGACCATCTGGTCCGCCGGTCCGCCGCCCTTGAAGATGATCAGCGTCGGGATGCCGCGAACCTTGTAGTTCATCGCGGTCTCCTGATTTTCGTCGACGTTCAGCTTGCCGACCTTCACCTGGCCGGCATATTCGGACGCCAGCTCCTCGACGATGGGGCTGACCATGCGGCACGGGCCGCACCACGGCGCCCAGAAATCGACGAGAACGGGAACGTCGGACTCAAGCACTTCCTTCTGGAAGTTGCCGTCGGTCAGGGTCATGACATTGGCCATTTTTCCTCCCAAATGAGAGCCGCCGCGCCGCGTCAACGGCGGGCGGACCTTTTCCCAAAGGTAAGTCCGCCGGGGGGCCGCGTCAACGTGGCGCACAGGAATCCGCGTTTTCAACACGAACGCACAAAAGGCACAAATTCGTCACGGCCGTAATTCCTGCGTGGCTTTCGTGGCTTTTGTGCTTTTGTGTTGAAAAGAAGCCCCCCGCGCGCCCAGAAGCACCCTCTTCCCGCCCTCGCCCGACGTGCCCGTGACGCGAACGTCGTATTCCTCACCCGGTTCGATGTCGCCGGAAATGCGTACCGGCAGGTAGTTGCGCGCTATCGCCTCGTATTCGCCGTCGCGGTAGCGGATCGCGAGCGCGGAAAGCTCCCGACCCACAAAGCGCGCGGCGAAATCCGCCCACTTGCGGTTGCCGATCTCACGCAGGCGACGCCCGCGCGCGCGGACGATCGGGCCGGCCACGTGCGCATCCATCGCCGACGCCGCCGTGCCCGGGCGATCCGAATACGGGAACACGTGCAGGTGATGGATCGGCGCCTGCTCCACGAGACGGCAGGTCGCGGCGAACGCGGCCTCGTCCTCGCCCGGGAATCCCACGATGACATCCGCGCCGATGAGCACGTCCGGCAGGGCCTCAGCCACCGCACGCACGCGCGAAAGATACCGCGCTGCCGTGTACGGGCGACGCATTCGCGCCAGCACGCCGTCGTCCCCCGACTGAAGCGGGATGTGGAAATGCGGGCACAAGCGCGGATTGTCGGCAGCCAGGCGAATCAGCTCGTCGCGCACCTCCATCGGTTCGATGGAAGACAGGCGCAGGCGCGCAAGATCGGTATCGGCGAGGATCGCGCGAACGAGGCGCGTCAACGATTCGCGGCGTGCGAGATCCTTGCCGAACTTGCCCAGGTGCACGCCCGTCACGACGACCTCGCGATAGCCCGCCGCGACAAGCCCGCGCACGTCCTCGACGATGCGCGCGATCTCGCGGCTGCGGCTCTGCCCGCGCACGGTCGGGATGATGCAGTACGCGCACGTCTTGTCGCAGCCGTCCTGCACCTTCAGGAACGCGCGTGCGCGGTCGCACACCTCGATGGAGCCCTCGCCGAAAAACGCGTCGCGTTCCTTCGCGCTCGCGATGACGGGGCGCCCTTCGATTTTCGCGCGGATCGTCTCCGCGGCAAGCGTCTTTTGATCCTGCCCGATGACAAGATGCGCCCGCTCCTGCCCCGACGCGCCCGCCGGCGACAGGCAGCCGGTCAGCACGACGAGCGCGCGGGGGTGCGTTGTGCGGGCCTGGGAGACGAGCCGGCGCACGTCCTTGTCCGCGCCGCTCGTGACCGTGCACGAGTTCACGACAACCACGTCAGGCGCCGCGCCGTCGGCGGGCGCGACGAAACCCGCGTCCGCCAGATCGCGCTCGAGCGCCGCGGTATCGAGCTGGTTGACCTTGCAGCCGATCGTGCGTGTCACGAAGGAGTACGCCGTCACGCCGCCCCCGCGTTTCCGGATGCGTCCGCGGATTCGGACAAGATCGCGCGGTCGATGAATCCGCCGCCGAGCACCACGTCGCCGGTGTACACGACGGCGGCCTGCCCGGGCGCCACGGCGCGCGCCGGCGCGTCGAAGTGCATCACGACGCCGTCGCCGTCCGGCGTGATCGTCGCCGCGACGCCGGGGTGGCGATGGCGGATCTTCACCACGCCACGCACGAGCGTATCGGGCGCGCCGTTCACCCAGCGGAAGCTCTCGCACGCAAGCCCGGCGGCGAACGTCTCGTCGGCGTGGCCGACGACGACGCGCTTGTCGGTTGCGTCAATGCGCACGACGTAGTGCGGCTCAGGGCCGAAACTGCCGAGGCCCTTTCGCTGGCCGACGGTGAACAGGTGATAGCCGTCGTGCCGGCCAAGGAGGTTGCCGTGCGTATCGACGATGTCGCCCGCGCCGTCGTTGGCCAAGGCAAATCGCGCCACGACCGCGTCGTATCGCCCGCTCGGCACAAAGCAGATGTCCTGGCTCTCCGGCTTTTCCGCGACTGGCAGGCGCAGTTCGGCGGCAAGCCGTCGCACCTCGTCCTTGACCAGATGACCGATGGGAAAGATCAGGCGATCAAGCTGCGTGGCGTTGATGGTGAAGAGAAAGTAGCTCTGGTCCTTGTCGCGATCGACGCCCGTCAGGAGGCGGCGCGTGCCGCCCGCATCGACGACGCGCGCGTAGTGTCCGGTGGCGAGCGCGTCGCAGCCGAGTTCGGTCGCGCGGCGCAGCATCCAGTCGAACTTCATACGGTCGTTGCACGCGACGCACGGGATCGGCGTGCGCCCGGCGAGATACGCCTCCGCGAACGGGCGGACGACCTCGTCTTCGAATCGCTCGGCGACGTTGAAGGTGTAGTGCGGAATGCCGATGGCATCGGCCACGCGGCGCGCGTCGTGGATGTCGTCGGGCGAGCAGCACGAGCCGCAGCGCGCGGATTCGGACCCCGCGACGACGCGCATCGTCGCGCCGATGACCTCCCAGCCTTCACGGGCAAGCAGTGCCGCCGCGACGGACGAATCCACCCCGCCGCTCATGGCGACCAGCACGCGCTTTCGGTTTGAGTCCGACATGATCTTCCGCGTTTTCGGTTCCTCGCGCGGATCGGCCGCGCAGGACCCCTGCTACTTACGCGCGGAGGACGAAATTCGCAAGCGAAATGCGGAATATTTCGTCCGTGTTTGGCAAAGTCTTATAACCTTTTGACAGAGGAACGGGTCGTAATCTATTGTATTACACGAAAGGGGCGCCGATGCGCGTTCGCGAGTTCGAATGGGACGAGGGAAACGAGTTGCATCTTGCGCTCGGTCACGGCATCGAGCCGGAAGAGGCGGAACAGGTGTTTGCACGTTCGCCGTTAATCAGGAAAACGAAAAAGGGCAACTACGCTGCCTTTGGCAAAACGAGCGCCGGCCGGCTCCTTGTGATCATTTTTGATCACAAAGGCTCGGGGTATGTGCGGGTAATAACCGGCTGGGACATGAAAGCCGCCGAACGCCGCTATTACCAGCATTGGGGAAAGGGAAAATCATGACGGGGAAAAAGAAAAAGACGGAAGATCTTGCCGACTACTACGATCGTCACGGTATTCTGAGTGAACTCGTCGACGAGCCGGTCGAATTCGCGCTCGACGAGGAATTGCGGGCTCAAATCCTGAAAGGTGAGCGAAAACGGCCGCTTAAGAATGTTTCCGTCAAGCTCGACGAAGCGCAAATCGTCGCTCTTCGGAAGATCGCGACACGCAAATCGATCCCCTATCAGACGCTCATCCGGCAGATCCTTGCGGCGGAGATCGCGAAAGAACTTCACTTGGGCGAGCGATAAGTCCCACAAAGTCGCGGCGACGATTCCGCGTTGACAGCCCCCGCGCCGGACGCAAGAATCGGCGTCCTCTCCTCTTGCCCCGGAACAGGCCGTGAACGCACCCGAGACCACCATCGACGCCGCCCCCGCTCCCGCCCCGGCATCGGCCGCCAAGGCGCTGAAGTCCCGTCTGGCGTGGACGGAATTCTGGACGCAGTTGCCGATCTGGTTCTTTTTCGTCGAGTCGCTCGGCCTTCTGCACTTCGCTATCGCGAACGTCCCCGAGGCCGAATACGCCAAGGCCGGCGTTTCGCGCGGGCAAATCGCCGTCACCGCCATCGCGCCGATGTTCTGGGTCGTGCTGTATTACGCCTTGCGCGCGACGGACCCCGATCGCCGCGCGCGATACGGCGCAAAAGCCCTGCTTCTGCCGGTCGCGATGGCGCTGACGCCCGTGGCGATCTGGTACGCCTACGCCCTCATCCCCGGCCTTCGCTTTGAGCTGTCGATGGTCGCGCTGACCGGCGCGTTCGAGGCGCTGCAGCTCGTGTGGATCACTCTCGTTCTCGTCCATTGCTTCGCGTTTCGCGGGCTGCGCGGCGTGCTGACGTTTTTCGTGATCGGCTGGGCGTACGGCCTTGTGCTCGAAAACGGCGGCATTGTCATGGGCTATTTCTTCGAGCCGCAATACAGTCTCTACCTGTGGCGCCTGCCCGCGCCGTTCGCGACGATGATGGGCTGGTGCATGGCGTTTTACGTGTGCGTGTGGATCGCGGAACGCTTCGGCGAGCGCCTCGCGTTCCTGAAAAAGCCCTTGCCTGCCGCGTTCTTGACGACGATCGTCGCGATCAGCCTGGACGTGCAGCTTGACCCTGTCGCTTCGCTGTCCGGGTTGTTCTGGCAATGGAACGAGCTTCTTCCCAAATGGTTCCTGACGGTTCCGTTCGCCAACTACCTCGCATGGTTTTGCGCGTTTCTGCCGTTTTCGTATGCCTATTTCGCCGCGAAGGCGACGGACGGCGGCCCCGAACCGCGCGTGTGCAACAAACGCCTTGCTCTTTCGATTCCCAACGTCATCGCCGCGGCGACGATTCTGTTTTTCGGCATCTCCTTTGTCGTGGAATGCGGTTTTGGCGGCCCGACCTATGCCGTGCTGAACCAGTTCCTCGACAAGATCATCCCGTACTAGAGGCCACGCATGCCCCCCATCGGCGAAGCGGACCCCGGCGATCTCGCCGCGCGCCTTGGCGTCGATTTCCGCGATCCGAACCTGTTGACGCAAGCGCTGACGCACGCCTCCTATGTGCACGAGAAATCGGAGGCCGGCGGCGATTACGAGCGCCTGGAGTTTCTCGGCGACGCCGTGCTGCAATTGGCGATCTCGCACATGCTGTTGCGCGATAATCCGGAGCTCGGAAGCGGCGAGCTGACGAAGTTTCGCGCGGGGATCGTCAACAAGGACACGCTCGCGAGGCTCGCGGGCGACCTCGAGCTCGGCAAATTCATCCGCCTGTCGCGCGGCGAGACGCGAACACTCGGCCGCGAGAAAAAGCGGCTGCTCGCGGACGTGTTCGAGTCCGTCATCGGCGCGATCTACCTCGATCAGGGTTTCGGCGCCGCGCACGATTTCGTGAAACGGCAGTTCGCCGAGGTGTTCGCCGGCAAGGTCGAACGCCTTCTTGTCGTCGATTACAAAACGCGCGTTCAGGAGATCACGCAGGAGCGTTTCAACACGCTGCCGGATTATCGCCACGTCGCCGCGAAGGGCCCGGACCACGACAAACGCTTCGAGGTCGAGCTGTGGGTCGGCCGCGAAAAGTACGGCGTCGGCAACGGACGATCGAAAAAAGAGGCGGAGCAGGCCGCGGCCCGGGAAGCGTGGAAGGCTTTTGGCCTCACCGACCCGCTGGCGCACGCCCTGACGCGCGCGGACGCGGGGCGGTCGTCATGACGGGCGCATCGCCGGGATACCGGGCCGGGTTCGTCGCGGTGACGGGGATGCCGAACGTCGGCAAATCCACGCTGCTGAACGCGCTTGTCGGCGAATCGATCTCGATCGTCACGCCCAAGCCGCAGACCACGCGACGGCGCATCGTCGGCATCCTGCAACGCGACGAGGCGCAGATCGTGTTTTTCGACACGCCGGGGCTCGCCGAGGAAATCAGCGCGCTCAACAAATTCCTGAACGTGGAGCTTCGCCGCACCGTCGGGGAATCGGACATCGCCGTGCTTGTCGTGGACGCGGGTGCGCCGCTGCGCGAGGCCGAGGCCATGCTTTGCCGCGAGCTCGGCGGGCTTGGCCGGCCGCTCGTGCTGGCCGTCAACAAATGCGATCTCGTCCGGGATGATAAACGGCTCTCCGGGCGCGAAGCGGCATTGTCGGAGTTTGCGAAATTCGATGCCGTCATTCGCATGACCGCGACGAAGCGTGACGGCGTGGACGAACTCGTCGATGCCGTCCTGCCGCTCCTGCCCGAAGGCGCGCCGATGTATCCCGAGGACGAAATCACGTCGCTTCCGGTGCGCTTTTTCGTGGCGGAGATGATCCGCGAGCAACTCTTCCTTCAGACGCGGCAGGAGATCCCCTACTCCACCGACGTCGTCGTGGAGCACTTCAAGGAACCCGAGGAAGAAGGCGGCGTCGTTCGCATCGAGGCGGAAATTTACGTGGAGCGCGAAAGCCAGAAAGGCATCGTCATCGGCAAGGGCGGGCTGTTGCTGAAATCCATCGGCCAGGCCGCGCGCGCGAAGATCGAGGAATTTCTGGGGCAGCGCGTCTACCTTGGGCTGTTCGTGAAGGTGCGCAAGGACTGGACGCAACGCGATGAGTGGCTGCGCCGGTTGGGGTACCACCCATGACGCCGCTTGTCGCCATCGTCGGCCGGCCCAACACCGGCAAGAGCACGCTATTCAACCGCATCGCCGGCGCGCGACGTGCGCTCGTGGACGATATGCCCGGCCTGACACGCGACGTGCACCTGGCGCGCACGAACATCGGCGGCCGCGCGGTGCTTCTGGCCGACACCGGCGGCCTTTCGAGCGAAACCGGTGACGAACTGCACGCGCGCGTCGTGGAGCGCGTCGACGAGATCCTCGCCGATGCGGACGCTGTCGTGTTTCTGCTCGACGGGCGCGAAGGGCTGCTGCCCGAGGACGAGGAAATCGCCGCGCGCCTGCGCCGCACCGAGACGCCCGTCTTTCACGTCGTGAACAAGGTCGAGGGCGACCGCGTCGCAAACGCCTCGGGCGAGTTCTATCGCCTCGGCGCGAACGATTTGTACCTGATTTCCGCCAAGGAAAATCTTGGCGTGGACAAACTGCTGCGCAAGATCGCGGCTGTTCTGCCGCCGGCCGAGGAAGGCGATGCCGAATCCGAGTCGGACGAAAAAGGCGGAACGCGCATCGCCATCGTCGGCAAGCCGAATGTGGGAAAGAGCTCGCTGGTCAACCGCATGATCGGCGCAAACCGCATGATCGTCTCGGAAATGCCCGGCACGACGCGCGACGCGATCGACGTGCCCTTTGCCGCTAACGGGCGCGACTATCTTTTGATCGACACCGCGGGCATTCGCCGCAAGGCGAAGGTGACCGAGCGCGTCGAGAAGTTCAGCGTCGTCCAGGCGCTCAAAGCGCTTGACCGTTGCCACATCGCCCTTGTCATGGGCGACGCCGAGGAATTCTTCAGCGATCAGATGCTGCGCGTGACGACCTACGCCATCGATCGCGGCCGCGCGGTCGTCTGGCTGTTCAACAAAATCGATCTCGTCGGCGACATCGACGCCTGGCGGCGCGAGATTGACCGCCAGCGGGATTTTCGCCTGCGTCACCTGGACTTCATCCCGATGCTCGAGATATCCGCGAAGACCGGCCGCGGCGTCAAGAAAATCATGCCGCTCGTTACGCGCGTGTCCGATGCGTTCAACCGCCGCATCGAGACGGGTCCGCTCAATCGCCTGATCGAAAAGGCGATCCAGACGCACACGCCGCCGATCGTGAAAAACCGCCAACTGAAGTTTTATTACGCGACGCAACCCACCGTGCGCCCGCCGTCGTTTGTCATGTTCGCGAACGATCCGGGCGCGGTGCATTTCAGCTATCACCGGTTTTTGCTGCGAACAATTCGCGATTCGGCGGACTTTCTGGGTTCGCCGGTACGCCTTTCGATCAAGAAGCGCACCGGCGCCGCGCGCCCCGAAGCCGCCGCCGCGGCCAAAAGCGAGCGCAAGCGGCGCGGGTGATCCGGGTCAAATGGACAGCGCGCCGAGAAAATGCCAGTATTTTTTTGTCATTTGACGCATCAAGGGTGTGGCGTTCAATGGAACGACTCGCGGGTGCATTGTCCCGCGCCGCCGCAAGCCGTTACCGGCATGGACCTATTCGGAGCAAACACGGGCTATGCAACTGATTCTCGTCATCGGCCGTGATCCGGAAATCGGCAAGGCTGTGCAATCGGCGCTCGATTCCGGTTGGTATCGCGTCTGGACGTCGCCCGACCCGGGCAACGCCATCTCCATGATCGGGCAACAGGAGCCGTGCGTCGTCGTCATGGACGCCCGCCTGGAGCCCGACGTCGCGTTGCGGTTTCTCTTTCGGCTGAAAAACGAATTCGGGCAGGGCCACCTGACCGCCCTTCTCGTTACGCATGCGCAACAGATTCTGCCGGCGGAACTTGCGGCCGCGGCCCAGCCGGACGACACGATCAGTTGGCCCGCATCGCTGCCCGCGTTGTCGAACAAGCTTCGCCTTTTGATTGACCGGTACGAGACCAAGAAGGCCCGCGCGGGCCATTACCTCGATGTCGCGTCGCCCGACCGCGACCCGTCGATCCTGAAAAGCGATTCGCAATACGACAGCGTCCATCCCCGCGAGGACGATCACGGCGGCAAGCGGAATCTGTACGTCGCGGGCGAAGAGTCCGGAGTACATCCGTCGCGCGCGGCGATCGAGTTGCCCAAGGATTTTTTCGGATCGGATTCGGGCATCGAATTTGAATCGCAACATACCGGCGGCGACGAGGACATCTCGAACTTCGCGATGAATACCATGGGGCAAGCCGGTGCCGGCGCGCGGGGGACCATTGATGCCGCGCTCGCGGGGTTGACGCCCGACCACATCGACAAGATCGCCCGCGAAATGCTCGACGAAAAGCTCACGCGCGCCGCGCGCGAAAATATCCGCCGCGTCATCGCCAAGCAGGTGCAGGTCGAACTCGAGGCGCTGCTACCGACGATCATCGCAAACGTCAAGGAACAGATCGAGAAGTCGTAAGCGAGGCGTCCGTACCCGCTCCCGACGGTCGCGGTTCCATATCGCTAGTCCGGCCCATCCGCCGCGCGTACGATTCCACCGCTGGCCCGGCGCGTTCGCGACACGTACAATTCCTGCATGATCAGCGATAACGAACGCGATCTCATCGGACGCGCGCTGGCCGAGGATATCGGCGCGGGCGACATCACGAGTCTTGCGACCATCGACGAAAATCGCCGCGGCGAAGGCGTGCTGCGCGCGCGCACGTCGCTCGTGGTGGCGGGGTTGGCGTACGTACGGGCGGCGTTCGAAATCGCCGATGTGCGTCTCGTTGTATTTACGCACAAGACAGACGGTGATCGCGCGCACGCGGGCGAAGCGATCGCGACCGTCACCGGGCCGATACGCTCGCTCCTTGCCGCCGAGCGTACCGCGCTCAACCTCGCGCAGCGGCTATGCGGCGTCGCCGCGCTGACCGCGACGTTCGTCGAGGCCGTCCAGGGCACGCGCTGCCGCATCATCGACACGCGCAAGACGACGCCTCTTTGGCGCGCGGCGGAAAAGTCGGCGGTGCTCGCGGGCGGCGGCGTCAACCACCGCATGGGCCTGTTTGACGTCGCGCTCGTCAAGGACAACCACATCGATGCGTGCGGCGGCGTCGGCGACGCGGTCGCCCGCGTGCGCGCGGCGCTCGGCCCCGATGCCCCCATCATCGCCGAGATCCGCCGCGCGGACGAGATCGAATCCGCGATCGCCGCCGGCGCGACGCGCCTTCTTTTCGACAACATGGACCCGCCGTCACTCGGCAATGCTGTGCGAATCGTCGCCGGCCGGGTTCCCACGGAGGCGAGCGGCGGCATTACGCTCGCGAACGTCCGCGCGATCGCCGCGACGGGCGTGGATTTCGCCTCCATCGGTGCGTTGACGCATTCCGCGCCGGCGGCGGACCTGAATTTCAAGATCCGCGCGATCGCATGAACGATCCCCTGCCCGTCCCGGACAAGCTGTCCGCCGATCGTGTGGCCGCGTGGATCGGCATCCCACGGGCGCACGTTCGCGTCCTTGACGAAGCGCCGTCCACGAATGCCGAGCTCGCGGCCTGGGCCGGCGACGGCGCGCCGAATGGAGCGATCGTCGTCGCCGACGCGCAGACGGCCGGTCGCGGGCGAAAGGGCCGCGTGTGGCACTCGCCGCCGGGTGTGAATCTGTACGTCTCGATGTTGTTTGACGCCGAGCCGCTCGGCGAGGACGCGCGTCTATTCGTGTACGCCGCGGGCGCGGCGCTTTTTCAGACGGCGGCGGATATTGGCGTTTCGGACGCCATGTTGAAATGGCCGAATGATCTGTACGCCGGCGGGAAAAAAATCGCGGGCGTTCTGTGCGAGACGCACGCCGGCCGCCACGCGTTGATCGCGGGCCTCGGCGTCAACGTCAATCTCGATCCGCGCCGCGCTCCGCCGGATATCGCCCTACGAGCCGCGTCGTTTGCCACGCTGACGGGGCGCCCTCACGACCGCGCCGAGGTGCTGGCGCTCCTTTACCGCCATCTGGACGGCATGTATAAGTCGCTCATTCATGACCGCGCCGGGCTTCTCGACCTTTGGCGGCGCGGCGCGCGGATTCCCGGTGCGCGGTACGTCGTCGATACGGCCGAGGGGCGCATCCGGGGACCAGCGCTCGGGCTTGCGGACGACGGCGCGCTCCTGATCGACGACGAACGCGGCGAGCGCCGCGTGTATTCGGGAGACGTCGTCGCGATTTCAACCGATGGGCAAACGTTCGAGATGCGGGTGGATTGATATGCTTTGCGTCATCGATGTGGGCAACACGAACACGGTCATCGGCGTTTTCGACGGCGAAAGCCTGCTGGCCTCCTGGCGGCTCGGCACACGCGAGGAACGCACCGCGGACGAATACGGCATGCTCATGCTCGACCTGTTTCGCCACGCGAACATCGCGCTCGCGGCGGTCGATGGCGTCATCGTTTCGTGCGTCGTCCCGACGCTCGCCTATACGTTCTCGCGCCTGTCGACCAAATACTTCGGGCGCGAGGCAATGCAGGTCGGCCCCGGCATCAAGACGGGCATGCCGATCCTGTATGACAATCCGCGCGAGGTCGGCGCGGATCGCATCGTCAACGCGGTCGCGGCGTACCACGAATTCCAGGAGGCGCTTGTCATCGTCGATTTCGGCACGGCGACGACGTTCGACGCGATCACGGCGCGCGGGGAATACCTCGGCGGCGCGATCGCGCCCGGTATCAATATTTCGATGGACGCGCTGTTTCGCCACGCCGCCAAACTTCCGCGCGTGGAGTTTGCAAGGCCGCGGGCCGCGATCGGCAAAAACACTGTGGCGAGCATGCAGTCGGGCGTGTTCTTCGGTTACGTCGGCCTTGTCGACGCGCTTGTCACGCGCATCCGCGAAGAGCTTGGCGGCTCGGCGCGCGTCATCGGCACGGGTGGCCTGGCCACGCTGATCGCCAAGGGCTCCGAGACGATCGACGCGGTGGATGGCGATCTGACGCTCAAGGGTCTACGGATCATTCATGGCTTGAATCAGTAGTTTTCTTCGGTATTTCAATGGCTTACGACATCACCGCGAGTGCGCGCCGTTGACGGACCGAAAGCGCGCGTGATACTTCTTTTCCGCAACACGGAGATGTCCAATCCCCATGCGGATCCCGCGGCTTACGGCGCTCGTTTTCGTCGTCGCGATGCTGACGCATTGCGCCGCGGCGAATGTCGGCCCCCAGGTGACGCTCGAGGAAACGATGGCCGTTTACGAGGCCGCCAAATATTCGGGCGCCGCGGAAAAGTCTCCTTACGAATTCTTCGCGGCCGAGCAGTATCTCGCGCAGGCGGAACGCGAGATGGCGCGCGGCCGACCGGAACTGGCTTCGCGCTATCTGCAAAAGGCGCACGAATTCTCCGAGCTCGCCTACAAGAACGCGAAGAAGTTCCGCAAGATTCACCTCAAGTGAGCCGTCGGCCGCACCGCGTCCGCCTGGCCACTCGCGCCGCGATCCTCGCGTGCGCGTTAAGCGCCTTGGCCGGATGCTCCGGCACAATACGCGGCAAGATCCCCACGCTCGAGGCGAAAATCGAACAAGCCCGCGAAACGGGCGCGCCGTGGTGCGCCGCCGCCGCGTTCGCGGCGGCCGAGGCGAATCTCGATTTCGCGATCACCGAATCGCGTTTCGGGACCAACGCGGAGGCGGCCGTGTTCTTCGACCGGGCTGAAATGGCGCTGGCCGAGGCGACAGCGAAGTCGACGGGCTGCGAAAACGATCTCGACGGCGACGCGATCCCGGACGTGCGTGACGGAGATCCGTACCGCGCGGAGGATTACGACGGTTGGGAGGACGAGGACGGCATCCCCGATTATGACAACGACGGCGACGGCTTGCTCGACGAGGATGACGGCTGCCCGGACAGTCCCGAAGACTTCGACGACCATCACGACATGGACGGCTGCCCCGATATCGACAACGACCGCGACGACGTGCCGGACGCGCTCGATCAATGCCCCGGCGCGCGCGAGGACATCGACGGGTTCCAGGATCAGGACGGCTGCCCCGATCCGGACAACGACGCCGACGGGATTCCCGACGAAATCGACAAGTGCCCGAACGTGGCGGAAACCTTCAACGGGATCCTCGACGACGACGGATGCCCCGACGTGAAGCCTTCGAGCCTGAAGATCGTCGTTGGGCCGGACATCGCTTTCAGCGGGCGATCGACACGTCTGTCGCGCGGGGACATCGACGCGCTGCAAAACTTTGCCGTGCAGCTTTTCGCCAATCCCGAACTGTCGGTGCGCGTCGAGGCGCACGTCGATCCGTCGAATGACCCGGACCAGGACGTCATCGTGACGCAAAAACGAGCCGACGCGGTGCGCGACGCGCTGATCGGCGCAGGGGTGGAGGAGGAGCGCGTCATCGCCATCGGCTTCGGCGGCGAAAAACCGATCGGCACGCGCAACGAAAACAATCGCGTGCTTCTGGTCATCTTCCAAGCAAGATGAGGATTGAGGATCGAGGATTGAGGATCGAGGATTGAGGATCGAGAATCGAGTGACATCGCCTGTGGTGACGTCATCCCGAGCGAGTCCTCGTCATCCTGAGCGAGTCCTCGTCATCCTGAGCGAATCCTCGTTATCCTGAGCGAGTCCTTGTCATCCTGAGCGAAGCGAAGGAGCTCGCTCGCCCCTGCTGACGGCCGCGTCTTTCTGGCATTCTCCTTCGTTCAAAATCCGCTAAACTGCCGCCCATGTCGCCGCCCCGCCCCACCGCAACGAAGATCGTCGCCGAAGACGCGCTCGTCGCGGCGCGCGAAGCGTTGCGCGCGCACGGTAAGACGCTCGCCTTCACGAATGGATGTTTTGACCTGCTGCATTCGGGACATTTGCACACGCTCACCGCCGCGCGCGACGCCGCCGATGCGCTTGTCGTCGCCGTCAACACCGACGAGAGCGTGCAGCGCCTGAAAGGCCCCCGCCGTCCCGTGATCCCGTGCGCCGAACGCATGGAGGTTCTCGCCGCGCTGGCGTGCGTGGATTTCGTTGTCGCCTTTGACGATCCCGATCCGGGCCGATTGATCGACCGCGTCATCCCGGACTTTCTCGTGAAGGGCGGCGACTGGGCCGCCGACGCCATCATCGGCCGCGAGACCGTGGAAGCCAACGGAGGCCGCGTCGTCCGTGTGCCGCCCGTTCCGGGGAAATCGACGACGAACATCGTCGAAAAGGCAGGCGCGGGAAAAGAGGAAATAGAAAAAAGGAAATAGATATGAGCGGGACACGCACACCGGCAATTCGAAAGTTCCCGGGCAAGACGAGTTTTCGCGCCCGCGGGGATGCGGGCGCCACATCAGCGGTCCATCACGTCCATCAAGTCCATTCGGTCCATACCGTCCATTCCGTCCATCGCGTTCGGGGAACGCGACACCGCCCATCATTGACGCGACGCGTCACATTCGTCTTGCGGCCCGCGGCGCGCAGGAATAGATTGAATTCGCGATGCCGCACCGCATATTTCAGATCAAAGATCGCTCGCCGCTCTTCTGGCTTGGCGCCGTGGTCAGCGTGTCGAACGCCACCTACCTCGCGGCACTGAAGCGCCTGCACATTTTGAACAAGGGCGAACTGCGTTTTCGCGAGGTGATCGGCCCACCGACCGGCCATTCACCGGAAAATGGACAGGCGACGGTCGTGCTGCATCTCGACCTTTGCGGCGATCTCAAGGGATTTTTCGATCCGACAAACGAGGCGCTGTTTTTGCGCTCGACGGTATCGCCGACAAGCCGTGTCACCGTCTCGGGTATCGGACGCCAGATGCCGGCTACGGGCGGCCATGTGCGCATTTTCCCGTGGAGGAATGTGGAGTACGTCGTCGATTTCCGCGACGATTCCGGCGTGCCCTACCGCGTTCGCGGCGTGAAAAGCCTATGGCAACTCGATGTCTTGCGTGCCTGGTCGCTCGTGACGGGCGAGGTGACCAAACGCCCCGAGGGCGAGCGGATCGCCTCGTTTGTCGCGCGCTCCGGAGAAACCGAGTCCGCCGCCGCGCTGATCCCGTTCCTGAAAAGCCTGCGGCTGCTGTAAATGAGGATTGAGGATCGACGGGACGCGATCCGCGTTCTCCAATCTTCCATCTTCAACCCCTACGCGATCCCCGCAGCCTCCTCATAGGGCGTATACGGCAGGTTCCACGCCTCGGCGACGCCCTCATAACACACCTTGCCGCGATAGATGTTGACGCCCTTGCGCAGCGCCGGATTTTCTTTTGCCGCGCGCTCCAGGCCTTTGTCGGCAAGCTCCAACGCGTAGCTGAGCGTCGAATTCGTCAGCGCATACGTGCTCGTGCGCGGCACGATGCCGGGCATGTTTGCGACGCAGTAATGCGTCACCCCCTCTTCCACGAAAACAGGATTGCTGTGCGTCGTCGGGCGCGTCGTTTCGATGCAGCCGCCCTGATCGACGGAGATATCCACGATGACGCTCTTGGGCCGCATGCGGCGGATCATGTCGCGCGTCACGAGGCGCGGCGCCTTGGCCCCGTGGATGAGCACCGCGCCGATGACGAGCTCGGACTGCGTGACGGAGTCCTCGATATTGCCATGGTTGCTCATCAGCGTGATGACCTTGCCGCGAAAAACATCGTGCACGTAGCGCAGGCGCGCCGGGCTGATATCGAGTATGGTCACCTGCGCGCCCATGCCGACGGCGATCTCGCACGCGCACTGACCCGCGACGCCCGCGCCGATGATCGTCACCGACGCCGGCCGCACGCCGGAGACGCCCGCCAGCAGCACGCCCGGGCCGCCGGCGACCGCTTCGAGGTAGTGCGCGCCCACCTGCGGCGCGAGCTTGCCCGCCACCTCGCTCATCGGGGCAAGCAGCGGAAGCGAACGATCGGGCAATTCGATCGTTTCGTACGCCACGCCGACGCAATGGGAATCGACCATCGCGCGCGTCAGATCCTTGACCGCCGCGAGATGCAGGTAGGTGAAGATCAACTTGTCCTTGAGGAAACGGACTTCCGAGGCGAGAGGCTCCTTGACCTTGACGATCATCTCGGCGCGCGCCCACGTTTCCTCCGCGTTGGGGGCGATGGTCGCGCCGGCGCGCAGGTAATCGTCGTCGGAAATCTGGCTTCCGGCTCCGGCGTTGGTTTCGACAAGGACGGTGTGGCCGTGCGCGGTCATGGCCGTGACGCCAAGCGGCGTCATGGCGACGCGCTTTTCATCGGACTTGATCTCCCTGGGGACTCCGATAATCACGCGAGGCTCCTTGTTAGGCGGAATCAGGAATCGAGAACGAGCTGCTCGTAACCCAGCTCTTTGAGCGTTTCGCGGTAGACCTTGAAGGCCGGGCGCAGCGTTGGCACGAGCGTCAGGGCGCGGACGAAATTGCCGCGCGCGGCGATCTTGCCCTGCACGATCGCCGCCCCGATTTCCTCGAGCCCAAGCCAGAAGCGGTGCGCGAAATCCGCGGAACCCGCGAACTCCGCCTGGGCGTTCTTGTGTTTGTCGACAGGCGTGGCGTCGCCAAGCTCGAAGCTGAGGTAACGCCCGTCGGCAAACGCTTTCGGATCGCCGACATGCAGAGTAACGAACGCCTCCGGATCCTGGTAGCTCAGGCGCAAGATCATGTCGACGTTTTTCATCGACGATCCGACGGCGGCGTCGCTCGCCGCGCGTGCGAAAAACGCTCCATAAATCTTGTAGAAATCGTCGCTGCTTGAAAAATAGCGGCTCAAGCTATCGGTCCTCGCTCGTTATTGCCGGTTGAAAAATCGGAGAATTCCAGGTGCTTTAACGCGTTGCGATCTTACGGGAAGCCGCGAAGGTTCGCAATTCGACGTTGCCGATTCAGGCCGGCTCGTTCGCGTCGCGATCCAGGCCGTATTCGCGCATCTTGATCTGTAGCCCCTTGCGCGAAAGGCCGAGGATCTTCGCGGCCTGCGTCACGTTGCCGCGCGTTTTTTTCAGCGCGGCGCCGATCAGCTCGATTTCCACGCGCGCCGCCGCCTCGCGCGAAGCCTGTTTCAGATCGAATCCCGCCGCCTCGGCGCCCGGCGCCGGAACGGCTCGCGAGCCCGGGCCCGGCGCGGCGTGCGCCAATTCATCGGGCAAGTCGCTTGCGGCGATCGTGTCGCCCTCGGCCAGCAGCACGGCGCGCTCGATGACATTTTCGAGCTCGCGGATATTGCCGGGCCATGCATGCGCGCGAAGCCTCGCCCACGCATCCGGGCCGATGCCGGTGACGCGCTTTTTCACGCGCTTGTTCGCGCGTTCGATAAATTGCCGCGCGAGCATGTCCAGATCCTCGGTTCGTTCCCGAAGCGGCGGCAGGCGCAGATGCACGACATTGAGCCGGTAATACAAATCCTCGCGAAAACGGCCCGCGGCGACCTCCTGCCGGAGATCGACGTTCGTCGCCGTGACGAGGCGCACATTGACGCGGATCGAACTCACGCCGCCCACGCGCTCGAACTCCTGCTCCTGAATCGCGCGCAGAAGCTTGACCTGCGTCTCGAGCGGCACGGTTCCGATTTCGTCGAGAAACAGCGTGCCCTTGTCGGCCAATTCGAATCGCCCGGGTTTACTCCCCACCGCGCCGGTGAACGCGCCGCGCTCGTACCCGAACAACTCGCTTTCGACGAGGGTCGCGGGCATGGCCGCGCAATTGATGCGGATATACGGCTTGTCCGCGCGATCGCCGCGCTCGTGCAACATCCGCGCGACAAGCTCCTTGCCCGTGCCGGATTCGCCGGTGATGAGGACCGTGGTCGGACTTTTCGCGACCTTGTCGATCATCGCGTAAAGCGATCGCATCGCGGCGTTTCGCGAGGCGCCGCCGACCGGCTCGTCCGGTTCGCTGCGCGCCAGATCGCGCTGGCGCACCGCGCGCGCCACCGACGCCAGCAGTTCGTCCTTGTCAAACGGCTTGGTGAGATAGTCGAACGCGCCTCGCTTCATGGCCTCGACGGCGGTGTTCACCGTTCCGTGCGCGGTCAGCATGACGATCGGCAATTCGCGGTCGGCGGCAAGCGAGCGCGCCAGCACCTCCATGCCGTCGATGCCGGGCATGCGCAAATCGGTCAATACGCACTCAACGCGCTCGCGAGAAAGAATCGCGAGCGCCTCTTCGCCGCTCTCGGCCTCAACAACGTCGTAACCCTCGCGCTCGAGCGTCGCGCGGAGCACGCGGCGGATGTTCTTTTCGTCGTCCACGACGAGAATCGTACCGCTCATGGGCGCGGCTCACGGGTGTCGCCGTCACGCGGAAGGTCGAGCACAAAGCGGCTGCCGCCGGCCTGGGCCGGCTCGGCGAAGATACGTCCCCCGTGCGCGAGCGCAATGCGTTGCGAGATCGTCAACCCGAGGCCCGATCCCGCCGGTTTGGTCGAAAAAAACGGCATGAACAATTTTTCCCGCTCCGCGGGGCCGATACCCGCGCCCCGGTCGATGACTTCCACGAGCACCCGGTCTCCGGCGCTTCGCGTCGCCACGCGAACGAGGCCGCCCCGCGGTTGCGCCTCCCACGCGTTCTTGATGAGGTTGATGAGCACCTGCCGGATCTGCTCCACGTCCATGCTGAGCGTGCCGAGCGTTTCGTCAAGCTTCATCTCGATCGCGACGTTCGCCGGCTTGTCGCCGTCGGACAGAAATCCGACCACCGCGCGCACCGTTTCGTTCAAATCGACTTCGGCACGCCGGATTTCGAAGGGCCGCGCGTAATCGAGATATCGCGTGAGGATGCTGTTCAGCCGGTTCGTTTCGTCGAGAATGATCTCCACGAACTCGCGTGAGCTTTTCGGCAGATTTTCGTCGAGAAGATATTGCGCCGCGCCTTTCATCGACGAGAGCGGGTTGCGGACTTCGTGCGCGACCGACGCCGCCATTTCGCCGAGCGTCGCGAGGCGATCCTGCGAACGCATGCGCTGATAGATGCGCGCGTTCGCGATGCGCACCGCCGCCTGGTCCGCCAGCGCGCGGAGAACGCGCATGGTTTCCGCCTCATCGACGCCGGCCGCGTGCCCGACCAGATAGATGCCGACAAGCTCGTCGCGGTGACGCAGAGGCACGATCCACCGCGCGCCGCCGTCGCGCAAAAGGCGAAGCAGCGTGACCCAGCGGTCTTTTTCGGGGCCGACGTAACTTTCGGAGGCCAGTTGCGTGAGCCGCTCGCGCGTCGTCGGGTCCGCCGGCAATCCTGCCGCGGCCTCCGTGGCCGCCGCGTCAAAGCGTCCGGGGGCTTCGCCGTCGCCGGCCAGGCGAACGAGCGCGCCCGAATCGTCCGCCAGGTACACCGCTGCGCGCGCAAGGTCAAGTTCGCGCGGGGCGTGCCCGGCGAGAAACGCTCCGATCTCGTCGAGCGAGAATTGCGATGCCAGGTCGGCGTTGAGGCGGTCGATGCGGCGCAGCACATCGCCCCGGCCGCGCATCACCAGCTCGCGCGCGCGCTCGTCGATCCCCGCGAACAAAGGCTCGTACATCAGCATCAGGATGAACGCGGCGAAAAGCGTATGGATGAAAAACAGCACGGGAATCGGCCGGATGAAAAAGAAAAAGGCGCCATACACGATCGCGAGAAACGTGGCCGACAAAAGCAGCACGGCAAGACGCCCGGCCGCGCGCGGGAGGTTGAAGCTGCGCGAACGCACCAGCGCCTGATAGAGATAGTAATGATAAAAGGCGTGCGCCGCGGGGCCGATCGGCCCGCCCCGGATGAGCTGGTCGAGCGAGATCACCCCCGCGGCCGAAAGCGACATTCCGAACAGGCCGAGATAGCGGCGGCGAAGCAGCGGCTCCTTTTCGCCAAGCAGGCGGCCAAGGATCAATACCAACGTGGGCGCGGAAACGAGCCAGACCGCCCCGGCGGCACGGCGCGGCCGGTCGGCCGGCGGAAAAAACGCCATCACGCGCAACGCGGTATCCAGGCGCGGGACATACGACGTCACGGCCGCCGCCGCGCTTGCGGCGAAAAGGACGATCAAAAGCGCCTCGACCACGCGGCTGGGACGAAACATGTAGCTGTACGCGAGATACATGTAACCCGCGGCAAGAAAAAACGTCGCGACAACGTAGGCGCGCAGAAAGGCGCTGTCGCCGGTCAGCTTCCACAGCACGTACGACGCCGAAAAACCGAGCAAGAAAATATTGGAGAGAAAAAACGGCAGGGTGGTGCGGCTGCGTTCCTTGCGTGTCCAGACGACGATCGCCAGAACGAGCGCGATGAACGCGGTGAACAGCAGCGACTGCGTGCGGACGTTCATGGCGCGTGCCGCCCTTTAATGGCGCACCTCAAACGAGGTCAGCCCCGCGGGATCGACCCATCCCACGCTCACGCCGTCCACGCGCGCGGACGGCGGGCCTTGCCGGCACCAGGCGATCATCTTTTCCACGCGGGCGCGTTCGCCCTCGACGACAAGCTCTACGGCGCCGTCCGGGCGATTGCGGCACCAGCCCGAAAGACCAAGCTCGCGCGCCTTCGCCTTGGCACTCGCGCGAAAAAACACCCCCTGCACCAGTCCCGTCACGACGACATGCGCGGCTTCGGTCATGACGTTTCCCCGATCTCGGCGAGAAAGCGCGCCTCGTCCCAGATCTCGACACCGAGATCGCGCGCCTTGTCGAGTTTGCTTCCCGCCTCCTCGCCCGCGACAACGACGCTCGTCTTTTTTGACACGCTACCCGCGACGCGCCCGCCTAGCGCCTCGATCCGCGCGCCCGCCTCCGGTCGTGTCATTGCCGAAAGCGTCCCGGTCAGCACGAACGTCTTTCCGGAAAACGGCCCGCCGGTGACGCGCGCCGGCGCGGCCAACTCGAAACCCTGCGCCAAAAGCTCGTCGATCAACGCTGCGTTTTTCGGATCGGCGAAAAAGCCGTGGATCGACCGGGCGACGATCGGGCCGATGTCCGGGACTGACGCAAGAGCTTGCTCATCCGCCTGGCGGATCGCATCGAGCGAGCCAAGCTCGTCGGCGAGCGCCTTGGCCGTCGCCTCGCCGACGTGCCGGACGCCAAGCGCGTACACGAATTTCGCAAGCGTGGTCTTCTTGCTCGCCTCGATCGCGGCCAGCATGTTGTCCGCGCTTTTTTCGGCCATGCGGTCAAGGTCGGCCCAGTCCGATCGCGAAAGGCGAAAGATATCGACCGGCGATTTGGCGAGCCCCTTGTCCACGAGCTGCGTGACGATCTTTTCGCCGAGGCCGTCGATATTGACGGCGTTTTTTGACGCGAAATGCAGGATGCCCGTGACGAGCCGGCGCGGGCACGCGAGCCCGATGCAACGCACGGCCACCTCGCCCGGCAGGCGCACGGCGTCCGAGCCGCACGCGGGGCATTTGCCGCCGACGGCCTCGAGGATCGAAAACGGCTTCGTGCCGTCCGGCCGCAATTCGGCGACGACGGAAACGACTTCCGGAATGACGTCGCCCGCGCGCTGCACGACGACCGTATCGCCGACGCGCACGTCCAGACGGTCGATCTCGTCCTGATTGTGCAGCGATGCGTTCGATACCGTCGCGCCACCGACGAAGACCGGTTCGAGCCTGGCGACCGGCGTCAGCGTGCCCAGGCGCCCGACGTTGATCTCGATGCCTCGGATCGCCGTCCGCGCCTGCTGGGCGGGGAACTTCGCGGCGACCGCCCAGCGCGGGCTGCGGCTGACAAAGCCGAGGCGGTCTTGCCACGCGAGATCGTTGACCTTCAGCACGACCCCGTCGATCTGATAGGGCAACGACGCCCGGTGCGCGAGGGCGTCATCATAAAAAGCGACCGCCTTGTCGATGCCGCCGCAAACGCGCCAGCGATCGTTGACCGGCAACCCCCAGGCGGCCAGCGCCTCGAGGATCTCCGATTGCCGCGCGTGGCGCGCACCCTCCAGGCGGCCGACGCCGTACGCGAAAAAAGCGATCGGCCGCGCGGAGGTGACGCGCGGATCGAGTTGGCGCAGCGAGCCCGCGGCCGCGTTGCGCGGATTGACGAAAACGGCCTCCCCCTCCTCCTCGCGCCGTCGATTGAGTTCCACGAAATCGTCGGTGCGCATGTAAACCTCGCCGCGCACATCAACCAGCGCGGGCGCGCCCTTGGCGAGGCGCGCGGGGATGCCGTGAACGCGCCGAAGGTTTTCCGTGACGAGCTCGCCGACAAACCCGTCGCCTCGCGTTGCGCCGGCGACAAGTGCACCATTCTCGTAAACGAGCTCGACCGCCAGGCCGTCGAATTTCGGTTCGGCGACGTAATCGATGCCGCGCTCCGCCGGCAATTCGAGCAGCTTGCGCACGCGCGCGTCGAATTCGCGAAGTTCGGAGGCATCCATCGCGTTTCCGAGCGAAAGCATTGGCTGCGCGTGGCGAAACTTCTCGAATTTTTCCGCCGGCTTCGCCCCGACCATCCGCGTTGGCGAGTCGGGCGAAGCCAGTTCGGGAAATTGCGCCTCCAGGCGCTCGAGTTCGCGAAAAAGCGCGTCGTATTCCGCGTCGGAAATTTCCGGCCGGTCGAGCTCGTAATAGAGCCGATTGTGATGCCCGATCTGATTTCGAAGCTCGCGGATGCGGATTTCGGCGCCCTGACGGTCCATGCCGCGAACGCTACCACCCGCCGCCAAATCGCCGCAACCGGGAAATATCGTCGCGGCGCCGGTCGAGGCCGACGCTTTTCGTTGACACGCGCGCCGGGCGACTTATCTTTTGATCGAACGCGCGTGTCATTGCGTTCGAGGAGTGTTCATCCATGCCGATTGTCTTCAGTCCCTGGGTCGTCATTCTGGTTCCGGCGATCATCTTTTCCATCTGGGCGCAGATGCGCGTTTCCGGCGCGTTTCGCAAGTACTCGAAGGTGCGCAGCGGGCAGGGTCTCACCGGCGCGCAGGCGGCCCGCCATCTGCTCGACCGCGCGGGCTTGCAAGAGGTGCGTATCGAGGGGATTCCCGGAAAGATGACCGACCACTACGACCCGCGCGACCGCACGTTGCGTCTGTCGCCCGACGTCGCCAACAGCACGTCGCTCGCCGCGCTCGGCATCGCCGCGCACGAAGCCGGCCACGCCCTGCAGGACAAGGACGGCTACGCCCCGATGAAGATGCGCCTTGGCCTGGTGCCGGTCGTCAACTTCGGTTCGAGCCTGATGTGGCCGCTTGTTTTCGGCGGATTCTTCTTTCAGATTCCCGTACTCATCAGCATCGGCATCGTGTTGTATTCCGCGGCGGTATTGTTCCACGTCGTGACGCTGCCGGTGGAATACAACGCGAGCAGCCGCGCCCTGGCCGAGCTTCGCAATACGGGCCTGTTGCGCGACGACGAGATCAGCGGGGCGAGGCGCGTGCTTTCCGCCGCCGCGCTGACGTACGTCGCCGCGATGCTGACCGCGATCCTGCACCTGGTGTACCTGGTCGCCCTTTCGCGCGACTAGCGAAACGAATCCGAATCGCCGGCGCGGCGCGCTACCAGGGAAGCGCGCCGTTTGCCTTGGGAACGACGAGCGACAGCGCCAGCGTCTCGCCGGTAAACAGCGCGGCCAGCGAGGCCAGTTCGACATCCACGGCGGGAAAGAACGCGTCAACGCCAAGCAACCCGCCCGCGCGCAGTAGCGGCGCACGCAGGTATTCGACCTGCTCGACGCGCGGCATTTTCGCCGGATCCGCGCCGGCCAGACGCGCGGCCTCGACAACGGCTTCCCACAGGCCGCCCGCGCGATCCACGAGCTTGAAGCCAAGGGCCGGTTTCCCGACAAACACGCGCCCCTGCGCGGCCGTCTCCACGTCGGCTTCCGGCATTCCGCGCGAGGCGGCGACGCGCTCCTTGAACAGCTCGTAAAAACGCTCGTTGATCGCCTGCATCTTCTGGCGCTCGGTGGCGGAAAACGGCGTGTATTCGGAAAAGATCGCCGCGTGCGCGCCGCGCGCGACGATCTCCTTGGCGATGCCGATCTTTTTGTACAATCCACGAAGCACGAACTTGCCGGAGATCACGCCGATCGATCCGGTCATCGTCGCCCCCTCGCTGTAAATCGGACGGCCGACGCACCCGATATAATATCCGCCCGATGCCGCGACATCGCCGAACGCAACGACGAGCGGTTTCTTTTTCGCAAGGCGCGTCAGTTCGCGATGAATGAGATCGCTGGCCGTTCCCGATCCGCCGGGTGACGCCACGCGCAGGACGACCGCGCCGACGCGCTTGTTGCGGCGCAGCGCGTCGATCGCGCGGCAGAACTCGCGTTGCGGCACCTGAATGGCGCCGGAGCTCGCCTTGTCGACGATCGCTCCTGCCGCGGTGAGCACCGCGACGCGCGGCTCGTTCGCGACGTACGCGGCCGCGGCCGCGCGCGCGTGGCGGACGCGGTGATGCCTCGCGAGCGGAATCAAGCGCGCGCTGCCGAGCGATTTTTTCACGTCGGCGCGCACCGACTCGGCGTAATCGACCGCGTCGATCAGCCCCGCGTCCCTGGCCTCACCGGGTGTGTACGGTCCGCGATCGATGAGCGTTTTCAGCGCATCCACCGTCATGCCGCGATATTTCGCGACGTCGGATAAAAGCGCGTCGTACGTGCCGTCGGCCAGATCGTTCAGCATCTGCTTCGCGTAGCGCGACGGGCTCTTGCGGGTGAAGGTCTCCGCGGCGCTCTTGTATTTGCCGACGTGCAACAGATCCGGCTGGGCGTCGAGCCGCGTCAGCAGCTCGTTGACGTGCACGGACTCAAGCGTCAATCCCGTGAGAAAAAGAATGGACCCCGGCGGCATGACGATCCGTCCGCACGCCGCGGCGAGAAGGTATTCGGGCAATCCGCCGCCGAAAAGGATCGCCGCCGTCTTTTTGTCGGCCGCGCGAATCGCGTGCAGGTGGCGAGCGATCTCCTGCGCGCGCGCGTACCCGATGCGCAAGGGGTGGATCGCCACGACGGCCGCGCGGGCGCGCTCGTCGCGCACCACGTGGCGGAGCCGCAAGACAAGCGAGGCAAAATCGACGCGGTCCTTGCGAAACGCGCTCAGCGCGGAGGTGGCGATGACTTCCGGATACGCGCCCGACAGGCGGACGTGCACGCCGTCGTAACGCCGGCGCGCGATCAAATACCCGTAGGCGTAATAAGGCGCCGCCGCGATCAGGCGAAGCCCGCGGCCAAGCGGGCCTAAGTGCCGCGCGGGCTGAGTATGCGTGTCGTTGCCGTTGTCGTCTTCGGAATTTGGCATATTGAACGCGCCGTCACCGAATGCGGTGCGGATTCAGGCGGGGCGATTCCCGCGGCGGGCACGGCGCGAATTCCCTTTCCGCATGTTTTCGCGCGAATGGCAAGCGCGGCCAACGGCGCGCGCGGTCGATCGATCGAATGGACGCGACGGAAATCGCGCGCGGCCATGCCGATTTCCATCGTCATCCAACCTCTTTCCTCTTTCCCCTTTCCCCTTTCTTCTTTGCCATGGCCTCTTTGCTCTTTACCCTTTTCGGTTTATGAGATGAATCATGGATTTGACGCGCGCCGTCCCCAAACTCAACACGTCGATCGACTTTCACAAACTTGTCGTCTCTCTTGACGAGCGCGAAGTGCAGATGATCGCCCACGTCAACGGGATCAGCTCGCTGGGCGACCTGGCCAACGGCCTGCACGTGCCGGTATCCGTCGTTCTCGACGTTTTCGCGCGGCTTCTCGAACATGAACTTGTCTATTTCGACGATCCGGACGCCCCCGCGCAGCTTCGTGGCGAAATCGTGTCGGCGCGGCGTCACCGACGCCGGCGCCCGGCCGACGAGGAGACGCCCGCCATTGATGAGCCGGTCGTTTCGTTTGAATCGGTAGCGCCGGCTGTCGCACGCGAGCCGATCGAGATATCCGCGCCGGATCGCCAGGGCGCCTGGAACCTGGAGACGGTCTTCCGCCTTATTGCCAACACCGCCGCGGAGCATACGACGGGCCTCTTGCGGATCCGCGGCGGCGACGGCTACCGCGACCTGGTCTACCTCGACGGGCGGCTTCTGAACGTCGTGGCGCACCCGTTCGATCCCGGCGAAACCTTCGGCCGCGTGATGCAGCGCGCGGGCCTCATCGAGCAGGATTCGGTGTTGCAATCGCTCGCCATGCGGAAGGAACGCGGCATCATGCAGGGAGAGGCGCTCACGCGCCTGGGCGTTCTGGACCACGAGCGCCTGCCGCAGTTGCTCGTGCGCCATGTCGAGGTGAAGCTGCGCGCCATCTGCGATTGGGACGGAGGCGCGTGGGAACTCTATCGGGGCGCGGCCTTTGCGCAACGCGTGCACGCGATCGACATCGACCTGCCGCGCCTCCTTTATTCGCTCGTCTGGAAGGCCTATCCCTTTTCGCGCATTCCCCATACGCCCGCCAACAACATTCAGCAGAAATTTGTCGGCGCGGCGGCCCGCCCGCCCTTCGGCATCACGGATATCGTTTCGAGGGACGTCGGCGAGCGCCTCGAGAAAGCGCTGAAAGAGGGCGATCAACCGATGGCGCGCCTGGATACCGTTGCGCGGCTCAAGCCCGCCGCGCTCGAAAAATTCGTCTGGACGATGATGCTGCTTGGCGCGATCGAACTAGGCGACCGCCCCCGCGCACGCGGCGAATCGGAGGATTTGCGCGACCTGCAAGAGCGCGTCGCCGCGCTGCCCTCCACCAACCACTTCGACCTGCTCGGCGTGCACTGGAACGTCAACCGCCTGGAAATCGAATCGGCCTACGAGCGCCTGCGCACGCGCGAGGAGCGCGCGATGAAAACCGCCGGCGAAGCCGAACGCGATCTGCGCCGGCAGTTTCTGGAATACGTGGATCGCGCCTACAAGACGCTTTTGCCGCTACATTCGCGGAATCAGTACCGGCGGCGCGCCTTCGGCGAGGCGTTCATCGCCAACCAGCTCGAGCTCAATCGCCGGAAGGGCGAGCACCAGCTCTACCTGCTCGAGGACTTTGGCCCCGCGGCCGCCGCGCTCGCGATCGCCGTGGAGCTGTCCGACGAGGATCCGGCGCTTTTGGCCGAATACGGACTGGCGGCGTATCTCGCCGAACGCTCCGCGGGAAAGGCGGGCGTCGAGGCGCGCAAGAACCTGGACCGCGCGCTCGACATGATGCCCAAGGGCGAGGTGCCAAACCTGTGCCTGGGGATGGCCTATGCCGCTTCGGGCAACCCGTCTCAGGCGGCGCGGCACTTCGAGGCCGTGCGCTCGGCCAATCCGCAAAACATTTACGCCGGCGTCCTGTTGCGGATGTCCCTCGAACGGACCGCCGTGACCGTCGAGGAAAAGGACGAGGCGCTGCGCCGGTTCATCGAACAGCGCGACCGCGCCGTTTCGGCCTGACATCCGGCTGACCGGCCTTGCTTGATCCGCGCGCGCGCCGCGTGATACGTCTCCCCGACTTTTCTCTCCGGTTTTTCGGGAGTGATTCGCATGACCGACAAGAAAACGAAGCCGCGGTTTGAAACGCAATGCGTCCACACGGGCGTCAAGATGGATACCGCCTACAATTCGGTCACCTCGCCGATTTACCCCAGCTCGACGTTCGCGTTCATCGAGCCGGGCAAGACGGCCGGTTTCGATTACACGCGTTCGGGCAATCCGACGCGCTCGGGTCTTGAGGAAAACCTGGCGGCGCTTGAGGGCGGGTGCCTGGCCCGCGCGACCAGCACCGGCATGTCGGCGATCGCGACGTCGCTTTTCCTGTTCGAAGCCGGCGACCACATCATCGCCGGCCACGATATCTACGGCGGCACCTACCGCCTGTTTGCGAGCGTCGCGCCGCGCATGGGGCTGAAGTTTTCGTTCGTGGACATGCGCGAGCCGGCGATCGTGCGTAACGCCATCAGCGACAAGACGCGCGCCATCTGGATCGAGACGCCCTCGAATCCGCTGCTCAACCTTGTGGACATCGCCGCGATGGTCGAGATCGCGCGCGAGCGAAATCTCCTGACGTTCTGCGACAACACCTTTTGCAGCCCCGCGCTCCAGCGCCCGCTGGAACTTGGCTGCGATGTCGCGGTCCACTCGACGACCAAATACATCAACGGCCACAGCGATGTCGTGGGCGGGGCGCTCATCGCGCGCGAGCCCGCGATCGGCGAGCGCATCGCGTTTCTGGTGAACGCGCTTGGAACGGCGTGCTCGCCGTTCGACGCCTTTCTCGTTCTGCGCGGCGTGAAGACGCTGCCGCTGCGCATGAAGGCGCACGTGGAGAACGCGCGGGCGGTCGCCGAATTCCTCGCGACGCATCCGAATGTCGAGCGCGTGTATTTTCCGGGCCTGCCCGATCACCCCCAGCGTGAATTGGCCGAGCGGCAGATGGCCGGGCCCGGCGGCATGGTGTCGTTTGACATCAAGGGCGGCGCCAAGGCGGCCGAGCGCTTTGTCATGCGCCTTCGTTATTTCACCCTGGCCGAGTCGCTTGGCGGCGTCGAATCGCTCGTGGAAATTCCTTCCACTATGAGCCACGCGTCCATGGACGAGACGGCACGTCTGGGGGCCGGGATCACGCCATCGAATATCCGGCTTTCGATCGGCATCGAGGCCGCGTCCGACCTCGTCGACGACCTTGCGCAGGCGCTCGAGGACCACTGATCGGGCGATATTCGAAGCAAACGGCCTCTGTTACCTCCAAATTTGCGGCGCGGCTCACTTCTAATATTTCTTATTCGCGTATTATCGCGTTCTTTCCGCAATATCTATTGTTGTTTCGCTAATTTCGCTGTATAAATTTTTGGCAATTCGCTGTTGCTCCTTGTCCAAATGTGGGCGCCGCTTGGGGGGATCGCCTTGGTCGCCGAAAGAACCGTCCTTACGGGAGGCGAAGACGCGCGAGCGCGACGGCTCGTGCAAATGGATCGCACGGAAATTGCGATCATCGTCCTTCTGATTCTTGCCGCCTTTGACTCAGCGCGCGGGATGACCTTCGCCGTGCCTGCCGGAGTCGCCATCGGCGCCTTGGCTGGCCTTCTTTTCGTGCAGGGTCTTTTGCGCGATATCGCGCGCCTACTCATTCTGCCTGCGGCCGGTGAACGCCACCGCGTTCTTTGCCTGTGCGCGGAGTCGTCGGTGGCCCTGACGCTCCTTGTCGTCGCGCTTGGCCTTGCCCTCATTGGCGTGACGCAGTCGATCGAAATCTCCGGCGGCGCGGCGGTATTCGCCGGCGGCGCGACCCTGCTGTTCGGATTCGTGTCGAAAAACTATGTGCTATCGATCCGCAAAGAGAAGGACCACGGCAGCGTCATTGTCTGGTGAATCAGCCGTCAGCGATCGGTTTTCAGCGTTCAGCTTTCAGCAATCAGCGACGGATGACGGCTGACGACTCGACGGCTACCGGTATCCGTCCCGCGATCCGTCCTTCAACCCATCGATCGTCATTCGTACTTCAGTGCGTCGCGCACCGTCAGGTTCGCCGCGCGCCGCGCCGGCAGAAGGCCGGCCGCGATCGCGAGCAGAATCGACCCGACGAACGCGCCGGCGACAATCGGTCCGGAGGCGTGCAGCGGCATTTTCCAGCCGACCACGAGCACGTTCAGGCGCTGCAGGTGGATGTGGGCAAGCGCCAGTCCCGCGACGCCTCCGATGACCGCGCCGGAAAATCCCATCAACCCCGACTGCACGAAAAAGATGCGCCCCACCTGCCCGCGCGTCGCGCCAAGTGAGCGAAGCACGCCGATCTCGCGCGTGCGATCGATGACGTTGGCGAGAAGATTGTTGATGATGCCGATGACCGCGATGACGATCGTGAGGATCTCAAGCGAAACGGCCAGCGCGAAGATTTGTTCGAGCGCCTCGAAGATCGCCTTCTTGAAATCGCGGTTGGACAGCGCGAACAGGTCGAAGCGATCGCCCGACAATTCGTCGATCGCGTGGCGCACGCCTTCGAGATCGGCGCCGTCTTTCAGGTAAACGTGGAACGTATCGACAAGAGGATCGCGGAACAGTTCCAGATACAGGCCGCGATTCAGCATGACCGTACCGGTCTCCGAGGCGTAATCGACGATGGTCCCCAGGATCGGCACGTCCCGCGCGCCGGCGGGCGTCATCAGGCGGATCGTTTTCGCGCTCGCCAGCGGCGGGGTGCGCGTCACGAAGTTTTGCGAAAGCAGCACGCCCTCGTTGTTGCGAAAGCGCGCCGCCGCGTCTTCGTCCCATCCGTCCGGAAATTGCAGGCGCTTGCGGTTGAAATAGTCGGTGAAATCGATCGAAAGCAACAGGATACGCTCGGCCTCGTAGTCGTGAAGGCGCATGCGCAACTCGACGGCGTGTTTGACGCCGGGTATTTTTTCAAGCTCGCGGCCCATTTCGGGATCCATCGGCACGGAATTGCGCGTCGCGAAGGCGTTTGACGAGCTGACGAAAATGTCCGCCTGGAGGATGTTGTCCATCCAGTCGCGGATCTCGCGCTTCATCGAGTTCATGAACAGGTAGATCTCGAACATCACCGCGAGCGCGACCATGAACGCGGCGACGGTCATCGCGGAACGGCCCAGATCGCGGCGCAGGTTATCGGACGCCATGCGCGGCAGCGCGTGCCGCGCGGCGGCCGTCACGCGCGAGAATGCGCCCAGAAATCCGCGCATGAAAAGCGGCACCACCGCGACGGCCAGCACGAGCACGCCGGCCATCGCCGCACGCACGCCGTCGGCGGATTTGGCGATCGGCGGATAGAAAAGCGCGATCGCAAGCAAAGCGGCGGCAATTCCGGCCACAACCGTCCACCGCGTCAGTTGGGCGCCCTGCCCGCTTGAAAGACCGGGGCCATAACGCACAACGTCCAACGGCGAAACGCGCGCGGCGCGAAACGACGGCCAGAGCGCGCCGATGAGCGAAATGAAAAGGCCGATGGCAAGACCCGAGCCGATCATCTCTCCATCGAACGAGGCGTGCGTCGTGTTGGCGGGAACGAGGAGACTCGTGATGTCGTTGATATAACGCAGAATCGTCACGCGGCCGATCGCGTATCCCGCGGCGACGCCCAACACCGCTCCGGCAAGGCCCAAAATGATGCCCTCGATCGCGAACACGGCTCCGATGCCAAGGCGCGTCACGCCGAGCATCCGCAAAAGGCCGATCTCGCGCATGCGCTGGTACACCGATGTCGTGATGGTGTTGAAGATGATGAACCCGCCCATCGCGACGACGACAAACGTCATGATGAGAAGGCCCATGCGCACGTTGGCGAGCATCGCGTCAACGCCCTCGTTGCGTTGCTCGGGCCGCTGCACGTCGTAGGCGCCGCCAAGTTCGGCCTCGAGAGCGGCCTTCACCGCCGCAACGTCCGCGCCCTTTTCGGCGACAATGTCGATGGCGTCAAAGCGTCCCGCGCGTCCGAAATACGCCTGCGCCGCGTATACATCCATCAACGCGAAGTTGCCGCCGAACGCCGTCGCCGGCCCCTCGGCCTCAAGGAACCCCTTCACCTGAAACGGCTTTCGTCCCTGGCTCGTCAAAAGTTCGATTGTGGAATCGGCCGTGACGCCGTGTCGATTCGCAAAGTCGCGCGCCACGAGAATCGTGTCCACCGCGTTCAGGAACTCAAGCGGATCGGTCACTTCGGCGCCGCTCGCGTCCGTCATGCGATAAGAGCGCGCGGCCGAGTCGTTCAAGGTGTCGACCGCGAGGATCAGCAGGTTTTCGCCCGCGAATTTCGTAACGGTCTGGATCGTGGGGATGACGGCCGCCACGCCGGGCACGGCCTTTTCGCCCGCCTCGCCGCGCGACAGGCGCTCGTAGAGCTCTTCGGCGACGCCCGCCTCGCCGCCGGTGATCTGCAGTTCTACCTTGCCGGCGACCGCGTCGATCATCGACGAAAACGAGTCGGTCATCGTCGCGAGGATCATCTGCACGGCGATGTTCGCGGCCACGCCGAGCGCGACGCCCGTCAGCGTCAGGGCGGTCCGGAGCGGATGCTCGCGGTATCGGCGCAGGGTGACGGTGCGAAAAAGATGGCGCATGAAAAATCGGCTCAAAAAGGAGCGGCCTCATTAGCCGATTCGGCGTGTGGTGTACAGGGAGCCGAGGATTGATGATCGAGGATTGCGTTGAAACGTGCCCCGATAACGATCACGATTATTGTCTGTCGCCGGTCGCCGCTCGCCTGTCGCACGATACCCGGTGCGGTCTATCCCCGCGACGGCTCGCGCCGCGCGCGGATCGCCGCGACGTGCCTGGCGACGCGCGAATCGCCCGGAATGTCCTCGATATCGATCGGCAGCCTGGCGCGCCAGTTCGGGTGTTCGTCGATCGTGCCGGGCAGATTCGGCTGATCGACGACGCCGAGCACGTCTTCCCACTGCACGGCGAGCACCTTCGACGGACCCGACGCGAGATACGCGTGGATGTCGCGCGATAGTTTCGCGGCGGGGGCGCGCTTGCCGGCCGCGGATCGCTCGGTGACACCCTCGCCCAATCTTTGCGCGTGCAACGCGCGCACAAGGCGCCTTTTCTCCTCGCGCCGGTCGGCGCGCGCGGCCGCCTCGCCGCTTGCCTGGGGAAACAAGTTCAGCTTCGCGCGCCAGTCGATATCGCGCTCGCGCAGATATCCGGCGATCGTCGGCAGGTCGTGCGTCGATGCGGCGATAAGCGCATTTTTTTCAAGCGCGCCGGGAGCGCGAAACGCGCCGTCGGCCTCGCGCTCAAACCAGAACACGCGGTACGAGAGCACACCCGCGTCGGCAAGCGCCGTCCGCACCTCTTCGGGCACGGTGCCGAGATCCTCGCCGATCACAAGACACGCGTTTCGCACGCTCTCGAGCGCGACGATTCCCACAAGATCGGCCAGCGGATATTCGACGTACGCGCCTTCGTTGGCCGCCGCGCCGCGCGGGATCCAGAACAGGCGCATCAGGCTCATGACGTGATCGAGCCGGATCGCGCCCGCGTGACGCATGTTGCGCCGCAGCAGGCGGATGAACGGTTCGTAACGCGCGGATTGAAGGCGCCGGGGATTCCACGGCGGAACGCCCCAATTTTGCCCGAGCCGATTGAAATCGTCGGGCGGCGCGCCGACCGACATGCCGAGCGCGAAGGCGTCCTGATGCGCCCACGCCTCCGCGCCGTCCTCGGCGACGCTGACGGCGATGTCGAGGTAAAGCCCAAGTCCAAGCCCGCGCTCGAAACAGCGCCGCGCGGCCTCGCCGAGTTGCCGATCCGCGACCCATTGCAACCACGCGTGGTAGAAAATCTCGTCGCGCCTCTCCAGAAGGAAGGCGTTGATCCGCGCGCCAAACGGTTGGAGATACGCGTTGGGCCACGCCGGCCACCCCCAGTTTGCGGAGTCCTCCCCGTGCATCGCCTCGCGCAACGCCTCGTGAAGCGCAAAGAGCCGCAACGGGGCGCCTCCATCCTCGCAATACGCACCAAACTCGGCCGCCAGCGGTGAGTCCGTATCGAGATGCGCGGCGCGAAAACCGTCCCACGCCGCCGCCAGCGCGGCGCGTTTCAGGTCGGCGACCCGTTCGTAATTGACAAGCTTCGAGCGACGCGCGGTGGACAATCGCCTTTGAAAGCGCGGCGAGGAAATCAACGCGCGCGCGGCGCCGGAATCCGCGAATCCCGGAGCGGACTCCACGTCGATGAAAAGCGTGTTGAGAAAATTGCGGCTCGAGGGGCTGTAGGGGCTCGCGTGAGAGGGCTTATGCGGAAAAAGCGCGTGCAGCGGCGAAACCCCGACAACGTCCGCGCCGAGGTCGCCGGCGATCTCGCAAAGGCGCGCCAGATCCGAAAAGTCGCCGATACCCCAGTTTCGCTCCGAACGCAGGGCGTAGAGTTGCGTCGAAAATCCCCAGACACGCGAATCTTTGGCGATGGCCGAAGGTTCGAACGCGCGGCGAGGCACGACGATGAGCCGCGTGAAATATCCCGGCGGCGGCGCGGCGCCGTCGCGATGGATGACGAGGCGGTGATATCCGGACGCGGGTTGCGCGGCGACGATCAGCCGGACTCCCGAATTGCCGTGAGACTCCGCCGCCGCGTCGCCGCAACGCAAGGCGCCGCTTTCCTCCCAAAGCCGCCACACGATGCGCTCGCCCGGATGCGCATCGGCGAGCGGGCAGGCGATCGGTTCGCCCTCCCGAACGACCAGCGCCGGCGGCGCGAGCGCGCGATCGGGGTTGCCGGACGTCTCGAAAACGCGCGCAATGGCGTCGATCGTCGCCGGCGGCGGCACGTGGCGCCCGCCCCAAACATCCCAATACTCCGGCGAAATGCCCGGAATTTGGGCCGTTTTTGATTTACCGCCCCTTTTCGGCATACCCCACCTTGTGTTATAGGGCTTCCGTCGATCTACCGATAAAAATACTAAACGTTCAATGGCGGCGCTTGCGTGCGCCGCTTGTCCTGGGGAGGCTCGGTGCGTCGACTTACCGTCACGATCGCGATCATCGCCGTCATCCTGTCCGTGGCGGCGGGAATTGCGGCCCCGCGCGCCGTGGCGTTCTCATCGTCTTTCGACGGAATGCCCGTCCGCGTCAAGGTCGCGCGACCCGCATCCGGCGGCTTGACGCTGACGCTCACCACGACCGGCGCCTTCGTAGCGCCGCTCGCCCTGGACCCGGCCTACGCGACGCTAACGCTCGACGGCTCCGGTGTCGACGGAAAACCGGGCGCGCCCGCCCTGCCGGTCGTGCGCCGCCTCATCGCCGTGCCTGAAGGCGCGGATGTCGTCGTCACGGCGCACTTCACCGAACGGACGATGGACGTTTCGGCGCTCACCGGCCGCGCGCGCCTTGCACCCGCGTTCCGGTCCGTCGAGAAACTTCCGAGTACCTCGCCCGGGGACGGATTCGTCATCGACACCCGCGCCTTTGCCCACGACGGATATCGCTTTCGCGAAGCCGCTACGGCCCGCGTCGTCGGGCATCTGCGCGGCACGCGCCTGACGCTCATCGAAGCGCGGCCGATCGACTACAACCCCGCGCGCGGCACGCTGCTCGTGCGCGAAGACATGCGGATTGACGTGGCCTTCCCCGGGGCGGACATCGCCGCGACGCACGAGCGGCGCGCGCGCTACTTCGATCCGCGTTCCGGGGCGATCCTCCACGGCCTTCTTCCCCCCGGCGGTGAGGACGAGACCGTCCATCCGTGGGAATGGCGCGGCGCGGTAACGCGGGCAAGCTACCTCGTGATCGGCGATCCGCTGCTCGCATCGGAGGAATCGTTCGCCGAATTCGCGGCCTGGAAAGAACAAAAAGGCTACGACGTCGTGTTCCTGACAACCGGGGAAGCCGGCGGCGAACCCGAGGCGATCCGCGAGACGATCCGCGACGCGTACGAAACCTGGGACGCGCCGCCCGCGTACGTTCTGCTGCTTGGCGATGTCGGCCAGATTCCGGCATTTGTCGGCACGGATCTGAGCGCGCCGGCCTCCGATTCGATGTACGCGCTCATGGACGAGGATGTCTTTCCGGACCTGGCGATTGGACGTTTCCCGGCCCGAGACGCGGTGCAACTCGCGAACATCGTGCGCAAATCGCTCGCGCACGACCGCGACGTCGCGCCGCTTGCGTCGCCGCTGACGGCGGTATTTTTGGCGTCCCTGGACCGCGCGGAGATCACCGAAGGCACGCACGACTACATCATCGAACATTTCACCGAACCCGCGGGTTATCGGAACGAGCGCGTCTATCACGCGCGCGGCGCCACGCCGAACGACGTGACGGATGCCGTCAACGAAGGACCCGAGCTGCTTGTCTATTCCGGTCACGGTGCCGAAAACAAATGGACCGACGGCCCGCCGTACGGTATCAATCAGATCGACAAACTCGAGAACTCCGCTTACCCCGCCGTGTTCTCGTTCGCGTGCGTCACTGGCGCTTACGATGTCGAATTGGCGCTCTCGGAGGCGTGGGTTGTCGCGGAAGCCGGCGGCCACGCGGCCTGGGCCAGCTCCGTCAACAGCTTCTGGGACGAAGACGACATTCTCGAAAAGGCGATGTTCGAGGCGTTTCTCGGCGGCAAGGCGCCGATCGCGCTCACATGGATTTCCGGCATGACGGACTACGCCAAGCTCGCGCTATGGCAATACCTGGGCGGCGAGGGCTTCGCGACGCGTTACATCGAGATGTACAACCTCATGGGCGACCCCGAGCAGACGCTTGCCTCGCGCCCGCCCGTTGCCGCGCAGGTGACGTTTTCCGGCGCGGTGGCGGACGGCGCCCTGACCGTGCGCCTTGACGCGGGGCGTTTTGCCCAGGTCGGCATCACGAAAGACGGCGAGGCCGTGGGCATCGCGTACGCGCAACCGGGGTTGTTTTCACCCGTGCGAATCGATGCCGATCTCACCCCCGGCGACGAGTTGCTGGCGACGATCACCGGCCCGGACCTGATCCCTGAAACGCGCGTTCTGGTTGTCGGCGAGCCTTTCCCCGATGACGTCATCCCCGGCGCCGACGACGATGACGATGGAAGCGAAGACCCCAACGCCGAGGCCGAAGGCGGCGGCTGGTCGTTCGACGAGAACGACGACGAATCGTCCGAGCCCAAGGGCGCGTGCGGGTGCTAAGAAGGAAAGAGACTGGAAGGCTGAGAGGCTGGAAGGTCATCGCAACGCGCGCCACGCAACGAACGGAGCTGCGCGCGTCAGCAAGCTGCCGCCCGTTTCGCCCCGAAAGGCGGCCGTCGGAAGATCGACAAAACATCACCTCTCCCGATCAACAATTTCGTTTGCGAACGAGGAGACCGCTCCCTTACGGTCGCGGCTTTGACTTCGCAATTCCGCGATCAATCCAATAGACAATCGCCCGCCTCGCTGAAATGATCCGAGCGTGCGGATTTTCCTGCTCATCCACCAGTTTCCGCCCGAGCGGTACGGCGGCGCGGAAAGGCACGTGCAGCAACTCGCCACCGAACTTGGCAAACGGCACGATGTTCTCGTCTACACGCAGTCCTGCGACGCTTATGGCGAGAGCCCGGAAGACGCCGTCGTTGGCTACTTCCGTCTGCGCCGTTTTCGCGATCGGCGTGCGACGGCCGCGCCCGCGCTGTCGGCGGATCTCCTGCATACGGCGCGGACGTTCATGCCGGATGTCGTTCATGTGCATCACGGCATCGGTTTTTCGCCATCGGCGCTCGCACACCTTTCGCGCGATTGTCCGAGCGTCCTGACGCTGCACGACTACTGGTGGCAGTGCGCGCGCATCCGGCTGCTGTTTCGCGGGCAGACGCCCTGCCCCGGCCCGTATCCGCTCACGCGGTGCGTCGATTGTTATGAGGACGAAGCCGACAGGCTGATCGGCGAGGCGGCGGGCCTGTCCGACTATGGGCCGCTCGCCGGCATTGCGCGAAGGGCGCGGCGCTACGTCACCGAGACGCGCAAGGCCGACGCGGCGCGAAACGTCGCGCAGAAGGGCCTGTCGTTCGTGCCGTTTTCGCGGCTGATGTTCTTCCACCGCCGGCAGCACGTGTATCGCTCGATCGTCTCGTCATTTCGCGACATCATCAGTCCGTCGAAGTACCTCGTGAAGCGCTACCGTCAGGCGGGCTTTTATTTGCCCCGCGAACGGACGCACATCGTTCCGTACGGTATTGACCCGGCCGAGATTCCCGCACCGCCCGCCGCCCGCCGCGAAGGACCGGTGCGTTTTGGGCTAATCGGCCATCTGAATCACGAAAAAGGCGTCGGCATCGCCATGCGTGCGATCCGCGATGTCGCCGCGGGCGCGGCGGAGTTGCACGTGCATGGCGGTTACGATGGCCCGAAGGACGCGGCGGCGAACGTCGTTTTCCACGGCGCGTTTGTTCCCGACCATTTACCGCGACTTCTCGCGGATATCGACGCGCTCATCGTTCCGTCGATCTGGGTGGAGAACTCGCCGAAGGTCATCCACGAGGCGTTCGCGGCGGGCGTGCCCGTCATCGCCGCGGATCACGGCGCGCTGCCGGAACTTGTCGGCGAGGGGCGCGGCGGGTTCCTCTTCCGTGCGCAGGACGCGATGTCCCTGTCCGCCTTAATGCACCGCATCGTCCTGCACCCCGAGGCGCTCGATGACGCGCGCGCGGGCATCCCGCCGCCGGAGACAATCGGGGAAACGTCGGTGCGGATCGAGGAGGTCTACAGCCGCGCGATCGGGCGGTGAGTCGCGCCGGATTTCGAGCGCACAAAAATTACGCCCCGGCACGTGGCCGGGGCGGTGGTCTCAACTCGCCGCTTCCGCGACGAAACCTGGTTTTTATTCGATCGGGAAGTCGTGGCAGCCGCCGCACGAGTTCGTGTACGGAATCGGCATCAGGCTATCACTTGGCGTCTGCCCCGCCAGGATCGTCTTTCTGGGCACATCCATCATGTGCGACGTGATGTCGTTCATCCAGTAACCGCTGCCGACCACGCTCGGCGCGCCGGCGCCCGTCTTGGCCGTCTTGACCATGTGGCAGTCCACGCACGTGGGTTCCATGAAAGTGTGATCGTAGCCGACTTTCGCCAGGATGTGCGGCTTGGCGTCGCCGGCCAGATCCACATGACATTTCGTGCAAAGGGCATTGTCGTCCGGGTCTTCAAGCAACTGGGCCTGATTGTCGTCCTCCCCGTGCGGGTCGTGGCAATCGGCGCACGAAAGCAGGACGAACTCGTTGCGGTAATGCGCACTACGCACGTAGTCGGTGTACTGCTGATGGTGGCTCTTGGAGTGCAGGTTGTCGTCGGCGTAGAAATCCGACGCGGCGCCGTCCGCGCGGCTCGTGTAGTCGGCCAGGAAGACCTCGCGGCTCGTGCCCGCGATCATCATTTCGTTATTGTCGTTGATCGGCGTGTCCTCGAGGTTCTTGCCCTTCGGACGGCTGTGGCACTGGCCGCAGATCATCGAGCTGCGTTCCGCGGCGAGGTTCGCCGGGGAGACGATGTATTTGCCCTGTCCGGCGTTCTTCCAGTGGTTGGAGCCGGGACCGTGGCAGGATTCGCAGCCGAGGTTCAGCTCTTCCGGCACCCCGTCGCCGTCAAGGTCCAGCTCGCCATTCGGATCCGAGACCGCCATCGCCTTCCAGCCGTCGGTATCGTTGCCGGTGAGCGAGAAGCCGTTGTAATGGCAACTCGCGCAGGTCTTGTCGAACGACTTGCTCTTGGCCGGTGTCTTGAGACCCGTGGATTCGCTGAAGTACCAGTCGGCGTGATAATCGCGAATCACCTTGCGTGTGCGCGGCGAATACGTTTCGCTGCCCTCCTCTTGGTACTGAACCGGCATCGGGTAGAAGCTGTCGCCGATCTTCGTGTTGTAGCGCTGCTTGTACACGCCGCCGCCGTACCCCAGATCGACGGTGTAGGTCGCGGTGGCGCCGATGTTCACCTTCTGGTCGGTGAGCGTCATCTTGTATAGCGATCCGTCTTTCCAGAGACGCACCGTCAGGCTCAGATTTCCCGCCGGCGGGGTCAGGGAGGTCTTGTACTTGTCGAATCCGCGGCCGCCGTCGTAATCGTAGTAGTAAACAAGCGTGTCGTCCTCAAACAGGTCGTAACCGTCCAGCAACGCCTCGTGGCGATCGAGATCCCAGTCCTGAAGTCCGCTTTCCTGGTACGGATTGTGGATGCCGAGCTTGTGCATGGTCTTTAATTCGTGCGTGTAGCCGTGGCAGTTCAGGCACACCGACGAGCCGACGAAGCGGGCGTTTTCGCCGACGCTCATCGAAAGCGTAATGGGCCGCTTGGTGCCGTACAGGTCGTCGGCATCGTACGACGCGCGCGACAGATTGCCGCCGGGCAGGTGGTCGCCGTCGAGGGCGTCGGGCTGCACGTAAAGGAAATACGCGCCCGCTTCGACATCGTCGATCGCGTAGATGCCTTCGCCGTCGGTCACGCCGTATTGATAGGTGATCGCGGCGGCAAGCTGGCCGCGAATCAGATCTTCGAGCGGCTCGTCGTCGGTCGCCGCGGCGTCGAACGTCGTCGGATCCATGTTGATCGCGATGCCCGTCACGTCCTCGACAGGGATGAGGAAAACGTATGCGTCAGCGATTGGGTCGTCGGCGGTGTCGAGAACGCGGCCGGTGACGCCGTTCGGCAGGGTGCCGTATGTGCCTTCACCGTCCTCGCCGTCCTCGCCATCCTCGCCGTCGGAGCCGTCCAAACCATCGGAGCCGTCCAAACCGTCGGAGCCGTCCAAACCGTCGGAACCATCCAATCCATCGCTGCCGTCGGCTCCGTCTTCACCGTCGGCCCCGTCCGCTCCGTCAAGGCCGTCCGAGCCGTTGGACCCATTCGAACCGTCGGCTCCGGCCGGACCTGCTTCTCCGCTCGCGCCATCCTCGCCGTCAGCGCCGCCGTCGCATGCGGCGACGAACGCCAGCATGGCCACCAGGCACAGCGCCCAGATCCAATTTCTTGTATTCAGAACTTGCATTGGAAACTCCATAGGGGTTACGACGGACAGAGCGATGTGCAATAGCCGTGCCCCGATATCGGTTTCCGACTACGGATTCCGATTTCATTCCCAAATTCAACGAGTTTTGCGGAATGAGCCCCCGTTCCGGAAAGGTCGTGGGCGCGTTCTGATCCGTCTGAATTTGAGACTGAAAACGCCGTTGCGGTTCTCGGAAAAAGTCCGGGCGACCGCATTCGCAATTGTGGGCTTGACACCTCGATGACAACGAGGCCTTGGAATGTTCTCCCGTTCGGTTTAGATACCAGCACGCCGCTTTGGGCGATAATTTTTATCGCCATGACGGAGCTGCTGGTGAAAAGTATCGAAGTACCGCGAAAGCTAGCGAAGGGCGGAACGCCAGCGATCGACGCCAAAAGCATCGAACGCGAATTTCTGCTTTCATTCTGGAAAATCCACATCCTCCACCACGCGGCGAAGAAGCCGGTGGTCGGCCAATGGATGATCCGGGAACTTCGGCATCACGGTTACGAGGTTAGCCCCGGTACGTTGTATCCCCTTCTCAAGCGACTCGAGCAACGCGGTTGGTTGAGCAGCATGGCCGATCCCGACGGCGGCCTCCGCGCGCGCCGGGAGTATGCGCTCACGCCCGCGGGGCACGAGGTTCTTGCGATTCTGCGAGGCTATCTCAAGGAACTCAAAAGCGAGGTTCTCTAGCACGTGGGCCCGCCGCGGTCTCCTCGGGTTCCGCGAAGCCCATCGTTGTCCGACCATCGAAGCCACATTGACCGGCCATCCGCGCATCCCCATACTTCGGCGCCGAACACGGGAGCATGAAAAATGGCGAGCGTGCTGGTCACGGGCGGAGCGGGATTCATCGGCGGCACGATCGTGCGCCGCTTGCTCGCCGACGGCCACCAGGTCCGCGTGCTGGATAACCTCAGCACGGGGCGCCAGGAAAATCTCGACGGACTGGACGTGGAATTCGTGCGCGGCGACATCCGCGACGAGTCCGCATGCCGCCTGGCCTGCCACAAGGTCGAGCGCGTCATTCACCAGGCCGCGCTCATCTCCGTGCCGCAGTCGGTCGAAGACCCGCATCTGGCCGCGGAGATCAACATCGTCGGGTCGATCAACGTTTTTCGCCAGGCAATCGAAAGCGGCGCGACGCGCATCGTCTACGCCAGCTCGTGCGCGGTGTACGGCGAGGCCGACGCCGAGTACATCGACGAGGCGACCCCGCCAAAGCCCCTGTCGCCGTATGCCGCGACAAAACTCGCCGACGAGGCGATCGCCGAGTCGTTCGCGCATTGCTACGGCGCGGCATTCGTCGGACTGCGTTACTTCAATGTGTTCGGCCCGAGGCAGGATCCGAAGTCGCCGTATGCCGCCGCGATTCCAAGTTTTCTGTCCCGCGTGCTGTCGCGCCGCGCGCCGGTGATCCATGGCGACGGCCTGCAGACACGCGATTTTGTCTTTGTCGAGGATGTCGCGCGAGCCAACGTGATGGCCGCTTTCGCCGATCTTCCCGGCAACGAGATCTTCAACATCGCGCGCGGCGATTCCACAAGCATCCTCGATCTTGCGAATCTGTTGATCGAGCTTGCCGGCGGTACGGCCGGGCCCGAGTTTGAGGCCGCGCGCGTCGGCGATATCCGCAACAGCCGCGCGAGCGTCGCCCGGGCCCGGGAGCGGCTTGGATTCTCCGCCGAGTTCTCGGTGCGCGAGGGCCTCGCGCAAACCGTCGACTGGTATCGGGGCCTTATCCGCTGACCGCCTCGCCTTTAAGCGCCTTCCGGCGCTTTGCGACAATGCGCGATACCGCGAACACCGCCAGGTACGACGCCGCGGCCACGACGATGATCGTCGCTCCGGCGGGCAGATTCGTTTCGTAGCTCGCGGCGAGCCCTCCCACCGTCAGCGCCGCGCACACGAGAATCGAGGAGATCATCATGCCCCCAATGGTGCGCGACCACACGGACGCGATGGCGATCGGCAAGGTGAGAAGCGCGATGACGAGAACGATCCCGACGACCGAGACGAGCAAGACGACGGTGAGCGCCGTCAGCGTCAGAAGCATCAGATGGAACGTCTCGTCGGCGAGGCCCCGCACACGCGCGTGGAGCGGATCGAAGCACACGACGAGAAACTGGTCGTAAAATACGAGGCAGACGGCGACGATAAGCGCATCGAGCATCGCGATGAGCGCCACGTCGTGCCGCGAGACCATGAGGATGTTGCCGAACAGGTAGTTCATCAGGTCTTCGGCGAAGCCTGGCGTGCGCGAGATGAACAAGACGCCCACGGCCATGCCGACCGCCCAGATTGCGCCGATCACCATGTCCTCGCGCTCGCGCATGCGCAGCGTGACCCAACCGGCAAGCAAGGCCGAACCGAGCGCCGCGACGAGCGCTCCGTGCAGCGGCTGCAGAAAGTCCAATCCGTGCACCTTCGCGAGATACACGAACAGCCCCATCCCGCCGAGGATGCTGTGCGAAATCGCGCCCGCCAGATACGTGATGCGCCGCGTGACGACGTACGTGCCGACGATGCCGCACGCCACGCTCGCCAGAAGCGCCGTCAACACGGCGATGCGCAGGAAATCGTAGCGCGCGAGGTCGGCGAAAAACGACATCGCCCTACTCCGCGTCGCCCGCGCCGTGCGCGTGATGATGCCCGTGGTGCACGGCCGTCATGCGCTCGCCGTACAGGCGAAGGATGGCGTCCGCGGGCAACTCCGCCGTGGGATGCACTTCCACGAATCGGTTGACGCACACCACCTTTCGCACCGTCCGCGAGACGAGGCCGAGGTCGTGCGTCACGAGCACGATCGTCATGCGTTCGTTCAGGTGGCGGAGTAGGTCGTAGAACGCCTCCTCGCCGCGCAGGTCGATGTTCGCCGTCGGCTCGTCCAGAAGCAGCATCTCCGGCTCGGCGACGAGCGCACGCGCGATGAGCGCGCGCTGCCGCTGCCCGCCGGAGAGTTCGCCGAAGCGTGCGCGCTCGAAACCGCCCAGCCCCACCTCGGCGATCGCACGGCGCGCGGCCTCGCGATCGGCACGCCGGATGCGGCCGAAAGGACGCACCCGCCCCATCAATACGACATCGAACGCCGTCACGGGAAACGCGGGATCCGCGCGCATCTCCTGCGGCATGTATCCCACGCGCCGGCGTGCCGCATCGGGCGTCGTGCCGAACACCTCGACGCGCCCGCTTGCCGGTTGGAGAAGACCGAGCACGAGCCGCAACAGGGTCGTCTTTCCGCCGCCGTTCGGCCCGACGATGGCCACGAATTCGCGATGCTTCACGCGAAACGAGACGTCGTCCACGATCAATCGCCCGTCGTAGCCGAAATTCACGCCAGTGATAGCGATGTCGTCCCGATCCAGGGCGGTATCCACCGGCGTCATTCGGCAAGCGCCTTTTCGATCGCGTCGGCGATCGCGTTCATGCCGGCGATGTAATCGTCAAACAGCGTGTCGAGCGATTCGACACGCGCCCCGATCTCCCGCGCGACAACATCCACGTTTTTTCGCGGCTCTTGCGGCTGATGGAAGATCACGCGCGCCTTCGCGGCCCGGGCGCGGTCGATGAACGAGGCGATATGGCGCGCCTCCGGCTCGTGTCCTTCGCGGTCAAGCGACACCTGCCTCAGTCCGTAACGCCGCGCGAAATGCCCGAACGCCGCGTGTCCTACGAAAAACTCGCGCCCCCGATAGGGCGCCAGTCGCGCTTGCAGGTCCGCGTCCAGGCGACGCAAATCGGCGATGGCCGCGTCCCGGCGCAACGCGAAATCCGCCGAACGCTCGGGAACGAGTCGCGATAATTCCTCCGCCGCCAGCGCGATGAATTTTTCGGCGAACGCCGGATCGAGCCAGACATGCGGATCCGTGTCGGCTCCCGGAACGGCGGGCGCATCGACGATCCGCAGCGCCGGCATCGACTCGGAAATCCGGCGGACGATCGCACGCTCGAACGGCATTCCGAGGCGAAAAATCATGTCCGCGTCCGCGATGCGCGTCAGGTCGCGGGGCGGCGGATCGTAGCCATGCGGCGAGCGGCCGGGCGGGATAATGACGTCCACGCGCGCCGCGTCGCCCGCCACGCGGCGCAACAGATCCGCCTGCGGGGCGACGGACGTATAGACACGCGGCGTTTGCGCCGCGAACGTGGTCGCGGCGGGCGCGAACGCGACGGCGCAAATCGCCCCGGCGATCGCGAGGACCGCCAAACGAACACGGCGCGTCATAAAACGTCCGGGTCGGCCGCTTCGTCGCCCTCGTGCTCGCACACGAGACGCATCTCGCGGCAATCGTCGCACCGAACGATGGCGTGCGCGGCGCGGAACTCGTGCCAGTGCCGCTGCTGATCCTCGGTCAGCACACCCTTCCCGCCGCAAAGCGGGCAGGTGTTTTCGAGCGCGGCGAGCACGGCGTTGCGGATGAATTCGGAGCGGTTCGGCACGGCGGCGAGCGCATCCAAAAGCGCCTCGTCAACCTTGAACGTGACGACCTCGTGTTTCGATCGGCCAGACATGAGTGAGCCCCGGAACGCACGGAAGGCGCGGTTTCGAAGTGATATTACGAAGTAATACAGGAGTTGGCAAAGGCACAGGGGATCGAGGAACCCGCTACGACACGGGTGCGATCATTTTTTGGGCGACGAGAAAATCCGCGATGGCGCGCGCGGCGGTCTGCGCGCCTTCGGGCGACCAGTGGCCGTCCGGCCGGAACAGGTTTGCGCCAATCCTCGCGCGCTCCCGGAAGGCGCGCAGCGGGTAGATCGTCGCGATCCCCTGTTTGCGGCTTGCGGCGACGATTTCCCGGATCTGCGCACGAAGCGGGTCGGGGGACGCGCCGATCACGATCTCTTGCGGCGGGATGACAAAGACCGCGAGCGGCGCCCCCTCGCGCGCCGCCTCGGCGCGCAACAACCCTAAAACGAAGCCGAATTGCTCGACGCCCGAAAGCGCCGCGCCCGTCGCGCCGCGCTTGCGTCCCTCGGAGTAGCGGCTCTTCTTTTTGACAAGAAAAAGCGTCGCCGCACGGCTGCGCAAAAGCATCGGCATCCAGCGGGAATTGGGCGGAACAGGCGCGCCGTCGTTGACGAATCCGGCGGCATCGCCGGCGGGACGCAAATGGCATTTGTTGTGGCCGTAGGCGCGCACCTGGTCGATGTCGTCAATGTCGTTAACGCACACGATCGCGACGACGGATTCGACGGGGAACGCTCGCTGTTCGATCGCGAAACGCCGAAACAGCAGGAATTCCTGATCCGTGCCGTATCCGGGAAACGCCAGGGGCGCGACCGGGCGCCCGATCATGCCGGCAAGTTGTGCCGCGGGCGTGGATGCCTCCGAGAGCCCGAATCCCCAGCCGAACGAGTCTCCAAGCAGCGCCACCGCGGGGGTATCGCGAGGCGGCCGCGTCCCCCGCAATCCCAGCTCGTTGAAACGCACGAATTCGCGCGCGACGCCGACGTCGAGATAGCCGCTCGCGCCCGGCTTGCCGGCCCAGCCGATTTCCGGATCGTGGCGCGCGAACTGAAAGCCCGCGCGCCTTTCGAACGGCACGACGAGATTCAGTTCTGGATATCGCAAACGCGCGTAGGCTTCGACGACAGCGAGGGAAGCCAGAAGGCCGACCGCGATCGCGGCGAATAAACGCCGTCTCCTTGCCGAATCGGGTCGCGTCCGGATGGTCATGGTATTCGTCGGCGATCGGGAGATAGGCGCGCTACGCCGACGCGCCGGAATCCGGATGCGCGGAAAGCCAGCCGCGCGCCTTGGAGACCCAAGCGCGCTCGGCGCGGCGCGCGAACGCGGGTTGCACGCGCGCGTCGCCCACGATGGCGCGCATGAGCGCCGCGGCCTCGTCGCTGTTGCCTTCCTTTTCGAGAATCAGCGCCAGGCGGTAACGCGCCTCGGCGTAGCTTTTGGTCTTGAGGACCTCGCGGTAGGCATCCTTGGCGTCGCGAAGTTCGCCGAGATTTTCCAGGCACCGGCCAAGCGCGATGAACGCCTCGCCGAAGCGGTAGGACGGATCCCGGCGCACGATGCCGACCAGTTCGCGCACGGCGTCGCGCGGGCGGTTTAAGCGTTCATACGCAATCGCCAGATAATAGCGCGCGTCGTCGTGATCGATGCCAAGCTCGATGGCGCGCGCGAGTTTCGTCGCGCCGTCGGCGAATCGCCCTTCGCGCACGTAGATCTCGCCGAGTTCGGCCAGATGCCCGGGCGCGGCCTCCTCGCCCGCCAGATGTTCGAGCTCGCGGCGGCGCCGGCGCTCGCGGGCGCCGGATTTCAGCGACTCGTCGATGCCCGAATTTGGCAGGACAACGACGATAAGGTAGATCGCGCAGCCAAGCGGACCCAGAAAGAAGATGACGAAAAGCCAATAAAAAGGCGGACGGCGGCGGAAATAGTCGATGAGCGCCCACGCGTACACGCCAAGCGACAAGAGCGAAACGAGACTGAATCCGTGGGAATCAAATACGTCCATGACCGCCCTGACCGGGGAAAACGGCGCACGAGCATTACCGCATCGTCCCGCGCGCGACAAGGCGGCGCGGCCCGCGGCGTAACGCGCGGCGACGCGGGCGCGTATCGAGGGGTGTACGGCATGGCGCGCCGCGCTTTGAAAAAAAATCCGAACGAAACAAAGGAAAATTGGACATGACACGCATGGGAAAATTATTCGCGACGATCGCCACCGTTTTGGCCTTCGGATTCGCCGCCCACGCGGCGGAAACGGCAACGATGAAATCCGGCGCGAGCGAGGAAACGCAGAAGGCAAAAAAAACCGCCGACGCGTATTTCGCGGGAGGTTGCTTCTGGGGTGTCGAGTATTACTTCGACAAGGAACCGGGCGTCATCGCCGCCCAGTCCGGATATATGGGCGGCGACGAGTCCGCGACCTCGTACAAAGAGGTGAGCACCGGCCGCACCGGCCGCGCGGAAACCGTGAAGATCACCTACGATCCGTCGAAGACAACGTACGAAAAGCTCGCGCGCCTGTTTTTCGAGATCCACGACCCGACGCAAGTGAACCGCCAGGGACCGGACATCGGCACGCAATATCGCTCGGTCGTGTTTTACACGTCGGACGAGCAAAAAAAGACGGCCGAAAAATTGATTGGACGGCTCGAAAAGAAGGGCTACGACGTGGCGACGCAGATCGAGCCGGCGGGCGCGTTCGCGACAGCGGAAGGCTATCATCAGGATTATTACGACCGAAAAGGCGGCACGCCTTATTGCCACATCAAAACGGAACGTTTCGACGATTGACGAATGACGACAGGGTTTGCCCGTCCGCGTGCCAAGCTGGGAGCGCAGCCTGCCCGGCGCGCCGAAGCCATTGCGAAGGCGGGTCCCGCCTGCCTCGGAACGTCGTGCGCGCTTTGTCGTTCTGAGCGAAGCGAAGAATCTCACATCTTGCTCCAGACAAGGCGAGCGCCTCATGCGCTCGTACGTTTGGCACGCGCGCACCCGCCCGCAAGCCCCATTCGCACCACGCCGTCTTGACATACCCCGCGCGCGGCATTTACGTTGATTTTTAGAATATTTACCGACGTTCGGCGGCCGGTTTTTCGCCGCTTTGCCGGGCGTTTGCGTTCGCGCCAGGAGCTTCATCATGGCTGAAGAGACGACCGTCAACACGGCGGCCATCGTTTCCAATCTCGGCAACGCGGAGACCGTCGACAAGCAGGCGGACATCATCGCCAAGGGGCTTTTGGCGTCCGGGCTCGGCGGCGCCGTCGAGTTGATGTCGCAGCTGCACGAAAAGGCGCTCGACGATCTGGGATACGCGCGCGGGTTCCTGCTGCTTGTCGACCTGCCGCTTTTGACCAAGGCGCTCGGCCCGCAGAATCTCGAAAAACTTCGCTTCGCGATGAAAAAATCGCAGCGCGTCAAACCGATCGACGACCTGATGGACCGCGTGCGTACCGTCGATGGCGCGACGCTGACGATGGCGAAGGCGAAGTCCGCGATGATGTTCCAGCTCCTTTACCTTCTTCGCGAGCGCATCTCGGAGGAAGGCATGGCGGAGCTGCGCATGACGGCCGCGGACGTCGTCAACATGGCGCTTGACCGGGACGACATCAAAAACCGCGAATTGGTCGTGGACCTGGAGAATTTCGGCAAGGGCTACTGGACGATCTTCATCGACCTTCTCAAGGAGGCCGATTTCCGCGCCGACGACAAGCAGCGCTACACGATGGTGCTGAGCGACGCGGCGGTGCGCCGCGCGGCGGACGGACTCGAACTCGTCTCCAGCGGCAAGGGCGGCGAAGGCGGCAAGCTCTCCGAGACGGTGCTCGCGCGCATGGGCTCGAACATCATCAAGCGCCTTTCGCTCCTGTTGCGCACGGTGAAGATCTATTCGTCCGCGGATCACCCGTCGATCACGCTGGCGCTCGAATCGTTGCAGGGGACGATCGACCAGATGCTGAAGGACCGCGAGAAGCTCACGCTCTCGCGCCTGGGGGGCGACATCCTCGTGGAGGACGTGCGCCTGAAAAAGACGGCGCCGTTCCTTGAGGATTTCGCCCGGTCGCTTGAGGAGCGCAACATCAACTCGATCACGCTGCGCAAGGGGATTTCGCTCGACGAGGTGCGGACGTTCGTCATGATCTTCGGCGAAAGCGCGGCCGCGATCCGCAACCGCGGCGGCGTGAGGGGCATCTTGCAGAACAAGGGCGTCACGCACGTCGTGGTGGACCAGTTCCGCTACGGCATCATCGAGGACGAAGGACAGGTTCCGCAAAAAGACGATCTCGCGTCGGACGAACGCGCGCTCGAGAACCTGGTGTTCACGGAGATCGTTTCGAAGATCAAGGCGGGCGGCTCGGTCGGCGACGTGTCGGCCGAGGAGGTCGCGAAGGCGTTTTCGAGCCTTGTCAGCGGGCGTTTCCGCAAGGACCAGAAATCGCGCGCCGCGCTCGCGCAGATGATCCTCTCGCTCGATCCGAGCCTCGCGGATCAGGCGCTTTTCGCATCCGGCGGCCTTCGCGACGCGATGAGCTGGTCCACGGCGCGAACGACGATCGATCAGCTCGTGCTGGAAATGGGAAAAAGCCGCGAGCCCGCCGCGCGCATCCACGCCCTCGAGAATCTCTCGAAAATGATGGGGCTCGCGATCTCCAAGAACAAGGACACGACGCTCGCGGAGATCAGCGACAAGCTCGCCGAGCGTATCTGGTTCCGCGAACGCGACATCGAGGTCTGCTCCAAGATCTTCGAGGTGATGACCGAGTTGTTCCGCAATCTCGCGATGGCCAACCGCTACTCGATGGCGTTTGACGTGGTTCGCCAGTTCGAGCGCATCCGCCGCCAGGTGGACAACCTGCCCGCCGAACGCCGGGACGCCTACACGAGCGCGCTGCGCGAGTTGGCGTTGACGGCGACCGTGCAGGCCGGTTCCACGGACACGGTCGCCGCGCTGGTGCGCGAGTTGGAAAGCGAAACGATGACGTTGGCGGATCAGGCCATGAAGCTGCTCGAGTTCCTCGGAAGCGAGGAGGTCGTCACGCAGCTTCTCGACGGCTTCCGCCACCCGTCGCGGTCGGTCCGCAACCGCTGTTTCCAGGTGCTCCAGGCCATCGGCGACAAGGCGCTCGAGGTGTGCGTCTGGAAGCTGAAGAACATCGACGACACGGAGATCTTCCGCCGAACGGGAAACACCGGCGCGCTCGAGGACTCCGCGTTTTTCGTGGCGCGGAACGCGATCGATCTTGTCGCGAAGCTCGGCGGCCCCGGCGAGCTGGAAATCATGCGGACCCTCGCGCACGATGAGGATCCGCGGATCCGGCGCGAGACCCTCGCCAACCTCGCCAAACTCAACGAGCAGGCCGCGGAAGAAGAGGCGCTGGCGGCGCTCGGCGATCCCGCGGACGATGTCGTCGAGGTCGCCGCGTCGGTCGCGGCGCAGCTCAAGGCGTCCGCGGCCGTAGCCAAGCTCGTGGATCTTTTCTACGCGCGCCCGGCGCTGCGACCGAATGTCGTCAACGCGCTGTCGCTCATCGGCGGCGACGACGCGGAGATGCTGCTCGTCCCCGCGACGCGCTTCGGCACGCGCGGCAATCTCGCGAAAATTTATGCGGAAGACTTTCAACTCCGCGTGACGGCGATCCGCGCGCTCGGGGCGCTCGGGCAGGAAAACGCGCAACTGGCGCTGCGCCGCATGGTGAGCCGCTGGTCGAACCCCGTTTTCCGCCTCTTCTTTTTCCCGATGCGGCAGATGTTCGCGCACAAGGATCTCATCAAGATCGCGCGGGACGCGCTCGGTCGCATCGACTACCGACTGAAAACCGCGTGACGAGGGCGCGCGCCGTGCGGCGGCGGATGCGAGGCACTCTGGCCGCCGCGCTCGTGCTCGCGCTCGCTGCGCCCCTTGGCGCCCAGGACGGCGGCGCGCTGCTTTTGGCCGGAGACGAGATGTACCGCGCGCGCTCGGGCGATCTGTCCGCCGCGACGCGCGCGATCAGCGAATGGCGGCGCGCGTCGGAAATCCTGGACGACCCCTTCCCCGCGCTGATTCGTATTGCGCGCGCGCACCACTTTCTTTTTCAGTTTCAAAAAGCCGGTGCCGCCGCGAACCTTTCGGCGGGGCTCGATACGGCCCGAAAAGCTCTTGCAATGAAACCCGGCGCGTCGGACGCGAATTTCTGGTACGGGCTCCTGCTGTTCGAGACGCACATCCGCGGCGACGCCACCACGGCCATGAAGGTTATGGACGAGGTCAAGCGCCATCTGGCCGCGGCGCACGAATCAGACAAAAATTATGAGTTCGCCGGGCCCGACCGCGTGCTGGGGCGCCTTTATCTCGAATCGCCGATCGTCGACTTGCCGCTCGCCGAAACGCACCTGGCGAGCGCCGTGAAACTCGCTCCGACCTACAGCGCCAACCGCCTGCTCTACGCGCGCGTTCTGGCAAGGCGCGGCCGCGCCGCCGAGGCGCGCGCGCAGCTCGATGCGCTCGCGACGCTGACCGCCGCGCCCGGTTTCGAGCGCGAGCTTGCGCGCGACCGCGAGGCGGCCGGAACGATCGCGCTTCCCGCCTCGCCGTGACGAACGCGCTTTCCGAACGATACCCCGCCCTGGCATCCGCGATTGGG
>JAIOHV010000055.1 GCA_019912885.1 bacterium | reverse complement strand
CGTCATCATCGTCCGCGTCGTCGTCGGTCATGTCGTCGTCCGCCGCATCGTCGTCAACCGCGTCGTCATCGTCCGCATCGTCATCGTCCGCATCGTCATCGGCCGCATCGTCGTCGGCCGCGTCGTCGTCGGCCGCGTCGTCATCCGCTGCATCGTCGTCGGCCGCGTCGTCGTCGGCCGCGTCGTCATCCGCCGCGTCGTCGTCGGCCGCGTCGTCGTCATCGTCGTCGCCGAAGCCTTCGGGCGGCTCCTTCGCGTCGAGTACCCACGAGTCGATGAGCGCGCCGGTGGTGACGCTGATGACCTCGAACGACAACGTGAGTGGCGTCGCCTCGATGTTGAAAAAGTGGTGGTCCTGCGCGTGGGCAATATATCCGGGGCGATTCTGGACGTTGGGGTAGAAGTCGTACAACGACGCGCCGCCGCCCCCGGTCACCGTGTGCATGATGCCGTTCAGCCAGCAGCGCGCGTAGAAGTGATCGTGACCGGCGACGACGATATCCACGTCGGCCGCGCGCAACAAAGGCTCCACGACGAAGCGCGAGACGATGTCCGGCGTGCGCCCGTCCTTCCAGGTGAACGCGGGCTGGTGGAACATTGCGATCGTGAAGTTCGTCTTCTTGTTCGCCGCGTCCGCCGCCAGATCCGCGACGAGCCACTGATACTCCGGCGCGCCCGGCACCATCTGCCAGGACTTGTTCACGTCGATGACGATGAAATGGATGTTTCCGTAGTCGAAGCTGTACCACGTCAGGTCGTCGTCGTCCGGCGTGTCGAAATAGAACGCCCAGAGCTGATCTCCGGTCAGCCCGGTCACGTCGTCCTCGTCTTCCTCGTGGTTGCCGAACACGGGGTACAACGGCGCGGTCGCCATCAGGTCCGACTCGACGTGGAAGTGATAATCCCAATCCGCTTTCTGCGCGCCGCTGGCGACGAAATCGCCCGTGTTCGCGAAAAACATCGGGTTCGCCGCCGCAATCGCGGCGATGGCCGCTTCGTGCTGCGTGTTCGGGTTGGCGATCGAGCCGCCGCGGCTGTCGCCAAATATCACGAAGTTGAAGCTGTCCAGGTGCGTCGGCGCGGTGACGAACGTCTTGTCGCCCGTCGTGACGAGCCCGTGCCGCGCGCGGTAGTGGTATGTGCTGCCGGCCGCGAGGCCGTCCACGCGAATCTGGTAGATGAAACGCAGCCCCTCGCTGAAGTCGATGTACGTTTCGTACTCCGCGCTCATCGACTGGCCGTAAGAATTCGTCGCGCCGAAATCCACGGTGCCGGTGCCGGGCTGGTCCGTCTCGAACATGACGGTGATGCCGTCCCTGGTGACGTTCTGCAGGTAGGGGCCCTTGGTGATCGCCGCTTCGGCGCCGTGCGCGATCGCGCCGACGAGCGCGAACGCCAGCGCCATGACCATTGTCGATTTCCGCATCACGCCCTCCCGATTCAAGTCGTCAGCCGTCTGTGATCAGCAACCGCATCCGCAACCATCGTCATCGTCATCGTCATCGTCGTCATCGGCGGGCGCGCCGACGTCGTCATCCGACGCGTCATCGTCGCCGGCCGCGTCGTCGTTATCGTCATCGCCCGCGTCGTCGTCGTTCGCGGCGTCATCGTCGTCGTCGTCGCCATCGTCGTCCCCCGCGTCATCATCGTCGCCGTCGATGTCCTCGGGCGCTTCGTCGGCGTCGAGCGTGAACGAATCGATGAGCGCGCCGGTCATCACGTTGACGACCTCAAGCGACAGCGCCATCGGCGTCGCCTCGACGTTGATGTAGTGATAGTCCTTCTCGTGCATCACGTAGTTCGGGCGCCCTTCGACGTTCGGATACAGTTCGTACAGGGGCGCGCCGCCGCCGCCGGTGACCACGTGCGGAATGCCATATAGCGACGCGCGCGCATAGAAATGGTCGTGGCCCGCGACGACCAGATCGACGCCCGCGCCGCGCAGCATCGGCTCGACGATGAGGCGCGAGGTCGGATCCGCGGTGCGTCCCTCGGCCCAGGAAAACGCGGGCTGATGGAACAGCGCGATCGTGAAATTCGTCCGCCTGTTGGCGGCGTCCTTCGTGAGATCCTCGACCAGCCACACATATTCCTGCGCGCCGGGCAGCATGTTCCACCACTTGTTCACGTCGATGATGATGAAGTGGATGTTGCCGTAATCGAACGAATACCACGTCGGGTCGCTCGGGTTCGGAGTGTCGAAATAAAATTTCCAGAACCGCGTGCCCGTAAGGCCGGTCGCGATGTCCGTGTCGTCTTCGTGGTTGCCGTAAACGGGGTACAGCGGCGCGCGCGCCATCATCATCTTTTCGGCCTGGAAGAAATAATCCCAGTCCGCCTTGTCGGCGCCGTGGGCCACCATGTCGCCCGTGTTGAAGACGATCCCCGGATTCGTGGCGTCGATCGCGTCGATCACCGCCTCGTGCGCGGGGTTCGGGCTGTCGATCGAGCCGCCCCGGCTGTCGCCGAAGAACACGAGGTTGAAGCTGTCCAGGTGATGCGGCGCGGTGACGAACGCGAAATCGTCCGACGTGTCGGCCCCGTGGCGGATGCGATAGTGATAGGTGTGCGCGCGCGAAAGGCCGAACAGGCGGATCTTGTAAACGTAGCGCGTGCCTTCCACAAAATCGATCGAATCGACGGGGTCGGCCGACTCCTCCATGCCGTAATCGCCGGTCGCGCCGAAGTCCACGGCGCCAAGCCCCGGCGTGTCGGTCTCGAACGCGATCGTGATCGCGTCCTGCGTCACGTTCTGAAGGTACGGGCCTTTCGTGATCGCCGCGGACGCGATTCCCGCGCACGCGAGAACGAGCGCCGCTGTGAGCGCCATCGTGATCGCCTGGTTCAGCTTCCGCATGACGCACTCCCCGTTAAAAAGGTTTCGAATCGATTGGCCAACCACCCGCTCCCTGACGGTCGCGGCTCTGACATCGCACCAGACCGCTGGCTATCGCACGCGGCACGAGCGTCGCAACGCGCCCAGGCTCAGCAGCCGCAGCCGTCGTCGTCATCATCATCATCATCGTCCGCCGGCGCGCCGAGATCGTCGTCGGAAGCGTCGTCGTCGTCGGAAGCGTCGTCGTCATCGTCGAAGGCGTCATCGTCATCGTCCGTGTCGTCATCCGCGCCGTCATCGTCCGTCGCATCATCGTCATCATCGTTGTCGTCATCATCGTCGTCACCGGTGAACGGCGGCTCGCTCGCGTCGATCGTGAACGAGTCGATGAGCGTGCCCGAGGTGATGCTGACGACGTCGAACGTGATCGCCATCGGCGTCGCTTCGACGGAAATGATGTGATGATCGCGCGCGTGCGCGAGATAGCCGTCGCGCTGTTCAATGTTCGGATAGAAGTCGTAGAGCGGAGCGCCGCCGCCGCCGGTCACCGTGTGCATGATGCCGTTGAGCCACGTGCGCGCGTAGAAATGATCGTGACCCGCGACAACCAGATCGACACCCGCCTCGCGCACGATCGGCTCGACCACGAGGCGCGAGAACGGCTCGGGCGTGCGTCCTTCCTTCCAGGTGAACGCGGGCTGATGGAACATGGCGATCGTGAAGTTCGTCGTCGGATCGGCGGCGTCCGCGGCGAGATCGTCGAGCAGCCACTGGTGCTCCGGCGCGCCGGGGAACAGGTTCCACCAGAGGTTCACGTCGATCATGACGAAGTGGATATTGCCGTAATCGAAGCTGTACCAAGTCGGGTGATCGGGATTGGGCGTGTCGAAGTAGAACTCCCAGAGCTGCTCGCCGGTCAGGCCCGTCGCGTCGTCGCGGCCGTCCTCGTGATTGCCGTATATCGGATACAGCGGCGCGCGCGCGATCAGCTCCTGCTCCGCGTGGAAGAGATAGTCCCAATCGGCCTTGTTCTCGCCGGCGCCGACGAAATCGCCGGTGTTCGCGAAAAACTGCGGGTTTGTTTCCATGATCGCCTCGACCGCGGCCTCGTGCACGGCGTTCGGGCTCTCGATCGATCCGTCGCGGCAATCGCCGAAGATCACGAAATTGAACGAGTCCATGTTGTTTGGCGCGGTGACGAACGTGTAATCCGCGGACGCGTCCGCGCCGTGGCGCACGCGGTAATGATACGTGCTCGCCGTCGCCAGGTTTTCGATGCGGATCTTGTAGACGTGCCGCGTGCCCTCGGCGAAGTCGATCGAGCTCGCCGGCGCGGCGTCAACAGTCTCGCCGTACGCGTTCGTTTCCCCGACGTCCACCGAGCCCGTGCCGGCGGCATCGGTCTCGAACGCGATCGTGATGGCGTCCTTCGTCACGTTTTGCAGATACGGTCCCTTGGTGATCGCCGCGTTTGCGGCCGGCGCGGCGAAGGCAAGTGACGCCACGGCGATGGCGACTCCGGCCTTCCTGTTCCAGGAAGGGGCCTGCGTGCCGCGGGCCATCCGGCAATCTTCATTCTTCATTCTTCAATCTTCCCTTCCATCACTGCCCAAGCCACATGTACATCGCGCGCGGCCGGGAAAGCTCGAGCATCATCTCGAGATCGGGCGCCGGCATGCCGAGGCTTGGCGTCTTGACGAAGCTGTTCGAGTAGACGTTCGTCTCTTTTCGGTAGCTGTCCGTGTACAGGATGACCTTCGCGTCGCCGATCTTTGCGCGGTCCATGGCCGAACGGATGGCGTCGTCGATGTAACCCGTGCGGTCGATGAGCCCGACCTGGGCGGCTTGCTCTCCCGTGTAGATGCGGCCGTCCGCCAGCTCGCGGAGTTTTTCCGGGTCCATCTTGCGGTTTTCGAGCACGACGTTGAAAAAGCGCGCGTACATGCCGTCGACCGCGGCCTGGAACACGGCGCGCTCCTCTTCGGAAAATTCGTCAAACGGGTTGCCCATGTCCTTGAGCGCGCCACTCTTGATGACGCGCGATTCCATGCCGATCTTTCCGAACAGGCCGTCAAAGCCGAGCGAATAGATGATGACGCCGACGGAGCCCGTGATCGTCGTCGGGTGCGCGATGATTTCGTCCGACGCGCACGCGATGTAGTAGCCGCCGGACGCGCCGACATCCATCATCATCGTCACGACGGGAATCTTCTGCGCCTCCTTGTAGCGGCGGATCTCGCGGTAAACGACGTCGCTTGCCGTCACGCCGCCGCCGGGCGAGTTGATCCGCAGCACGACCGCCTTGATGCGGTCGTCCTTCGCGGCCTTGCGCAGCTTTTTTTCAATCTGCGAGGTTGTCGCCTCCCGATCCCAGAACCAGACCTGCTCGCCCTCCGCCGTGATGACGCCGTCGATGTCCAGAAGCAGCACGCGGTTATCGCCGCCCGCGCCGACCGTCTTCACGACGCGCGCGGTCAGCTTGTCGTCCGGCATCGGCAGAACGTTGACGTTCGACGTGTTGAAGCAGCCCGTCGAAAGAATGGTCATCGCCGCGAAGGCGAGGACGGCCGACGTAAGCAGAAGGCGGCGCGCGATAGGCATAAGGTCTCGTTCCCCGATTCGAGATGCGAAAAACGAGAAATTTTACCACGCCGGCGCGATATCGCCAAAGCGTGCGTCTTGCTACATTTTTGAAGCGCGCGTTTGTTCGATCCCGTGCCCGAACAACGAACCGCGACCGTCAGGGAGCGGGTCGAAATGCAAAGGACGCAAAGGACCGGATGGCCCGAACGGACGGCACCGCGAGCGGCATTGCGGGGAAACGCGAGGGCGAAATGAATCGCGCTCCTAGCTGGCCAGTTCGTCCGCGAGCGCCGCGACCGCCGCGTCGATGCGGTCAAAAACGCTGCGGTACATCGGCACGTCCAGCCCGTAGGGGTCGATGACGTCGCCGCCGCGCGAGGCGTCGGGGATCCATTCGGTCAGGAGTTTCACCTTGCCGGACACATCGGGGAATCGTTCGGCGATCTCGTCCCGGATGCGTTTGTCGGAGGCGAGGATCAGGTCCGCGCCTTCGTAAGGCGCGTCGGCCATCGCCCGCGAGCGGTGGCGCGAAAGGTCGATGCCGCGCTCGCGGGCGACCTTGATCGCCTCTTTCGTCGAATTCGGGATGCGACCGCCGGTCGTGCCGGCGCTCTGCACGGTGACGCCCTCGACGCCGCGCTCGGCCAGCGCCTTTTTCAGGGCCGCGGCGGCATAAGGACTTCGGCAGATATTGCCCATGCAGACGATCAGAATTTTGGAAATGCGTCCGTCGGACCGCGGCTTTGCGGATTTCCTGGCTTTGGTTTTCATGCCCATTCGGTTTTCGTGCGTGGCAAGATTTTCCGTCCGGCCCGCGAGGCCGATCGAAAACGGGCGTTTTCGCGCCGCGCTCCGGACGCCGAAATCCCAGCGCTCAAAAAAGAATTTCATCGTATCGCGCGTATCTCGGCGATGACGCCCCCGCGCATCGCCGATCCTCCTTGCTTTTTACCATATCGGACGCCCAAGGGAATTCGGTGAGCATCGTTGCGGACGAGAAAATAGAAAAAAGGAAACAGGAAATAGAAAATAGGAAACGGCGAGTGCGCAATGCCCAGACTTGTTCGTTTCGTCGGAGGCACTTTTCCCGTCGAATAAACGCACGATCCGCATCGCGGCCAATTGCGACGGATCTATTTCCTGTTTCCTGTTTCCTGTTTCCTGTTTCCTGTTTTCTGTTTTCTGTTTCCTGTTTCCTGTTTCCTGTTTCCTGTTTCCTGTCAAAAAAGCCTTCCCTGAGGCTTCTGGGCGGGCTGTTTCGCAAGATGCCGGTACGCCGCCTCGGTGGCGACGCGGCCGCGCGCGGTGCGTTGAAGGAATCCGATCTGCAACAGGTAGGGTTCGATGACGTCCTCGATCGTGTCCTTCTGTTCGGAAACCGACGCGGCGAGCGTCTCCACGCCGACCGGCCCGCCGGCGAAATGGTCGATAATCGCGCTCATGAGCATGCGGTCCAGGCGGTCGAGCCCGCGGTCGTCCACGCCAAGCTGCGCGAGCGCGTCGGCGGCCTGATCGCGGTCGATTTCCGTCGCGTTGGCGACCTGCGCGAAATCGCGAACGCGGCGAAGAAGGCGGTTGGCGATGCGCGGCGTGCCGCGGCTCCTCCGCGCGATCTCACCCGCGCCGCCGTCGGTGATGGCGTATTGCAGGATCGCCGCCGAGCGCCGCACGATCTCGGTGAGCGCGTCCGCGTCGTAGAACTCCAGGCGCGAGACGATGCCGAATCGGTCGCGGATGGGGCTTGTCATCAGGCCGGTGCGCGTCGTCGCGCCGATGAGCGTGAAGGGTTTGAGTTTCATCTTCACCGTGCGCGCGCTCGGGCCCTCGCCGATGATGAGGTCGAGCTGCCCGTCCTCCATCGCGGGGTAGAGCATCTCCTCCACGATCGTGGACAGGCGGTGGATCTCGTCGATGAACAGGATGTCGAACATCTCGAGGTTCGTGAGAATCGCCGCGAGATCGCCCGCGCGTTCCATCACCGGGCCGCTCGTCACCTTGATGCCGACGCCAAGCTCCGCCGCGATGATGTGCGCCAGCGTCGTCTTGCCCAGGCCCGGCGGCCCGCAAAACAACGTGTGGTCGAGCGCTTCGCCGCGCTCGCGCGCCGCCTGGATGAAGACCTTGAGGTTGGCGACGACGGCGTGCTGGCCGACGTAGCCCTCGAAATTGCGCGGGCGCAGAGTGACGTCGAAGCGCCGGTCGTCGCCGGCCTCCACCGGCGTCACCGCGCCGCGTTGGCCTTCGTCCATCACATCCTCCCGAGGAGCTTGAGGCCGTGCGAGACGATCTTCTCAAGCTCGGCGTCGCGGCCCAGTTCCTTGAGCGCGCGCTCCAGCGCGCGGCTGGCCTCCACGCGCGTGTATCCGAGATTCAAAAGCGCCGAGAGCGCATCCATGTACGGCGCGGGCGTGTGCTCCGCGGCGGTGATCTGAGCGTCCTCGGCGATGAACGTCATCTTGTCCTTCAGCTCCAGAATCACGCGCTCGGCCGTCTTTTTCCCGACGCCCGGTGCCTTGGAGAGCATGATGGCGTCCTCGGAAACGATCGCGCGCGCCAGGTTCGCGAATTCGAGGCCCGACAAAATCGCGATCGCCACCTTCGGCCCGACGCCCGTGACGGTGATCAATAGATCGAACACGTCGCGCTCGCGCCTTTCGCGAAATCCGTACAGCGCGATCGAGTCCTCGCGCACGATCGTGCGGATGTGCAACTCGGTTTCCTCGCCCGCCTGGGGCAGCCGCCGGAACGCGGTCGCCGGCACGTGGACAAGATACCCCACGCCGCGCACGTCGACGACGACCGCGCCCGCCGTCTTTTCGACAATGCGTCCGGCAAGGCGCGCGATCAACGAATGAGCCCGCCCGATTGTTCGAGGAAGCGGTACGACGACAGATGGCAGATGCCCGCGGCCAGCGCGTCGGACGCGTCGGAAAACGCCGGCTCCGGCATGGTCAAAAGCGAGGCGATCATCTGCGAAACCTGCTGCTTTTCCGCGCGGCCGAATCCGACGATCGACTTCTTGATCTGCGCGGGCGTGTATTCGTATACGTCAAGCCGCGCGTGCGCGAGCGCGAGCAGCGCCGCGCCGCGAGCCTGCCCGAGCACGATCGCGCTGCGCACGTTCTTCGCGAAAAAGATGGTCTCCACGGCGGCCACGTCGGGGTGGTGATCGGCGATCACGCGCGTGATGCCGTCGTAGATCTCCCCAAGACGCACCGCGAGCGAGAGCTTGGCCCTGGGCGCGATGACGCCGCAATCCACATGACGCAATCCGCCGGGCGCCTCGTCCACGAGCCCCCAGCCGCACACGATGCTGCCGGGGTCGATGCCGAGCACGCGCATGCGCCGGTTCGAGCGCGGATACGCGCCGTCGGCGGGGTGATCGGAGACGAACGGGTCCTGGCGCTCGAGGGCCGCGGGCGCGCGGGCGGGGCGCCTCGCCGCGCTCAACCCAGCGCCTTCATCTCGTCGTCGGGGATGTCGAAGTTGGCGTACACGTTCTGCACGTCCTCGTTTTCCTCGAGCGCGTCGATGAGCTTGAGCACGGTGTCCGCGGACTTTCCGGTAAGCAGAATGGAGTTTTGCGGAATTCGCGTCACCTCGGCCTCGGGGTCCGCGAACCCCTTGGCGGCAAGCGCGGCTTTCACGTCGTCGAACGCGCCGGGATCGGTGACAACCATGAAGACGTCGCCGTCGTCGCGCACGTCCTCGGCGCCGGCGTCGATGGCGGCCTCCATCAGCGCCTCTTCGTTCACCGATTCCTTGTCGAAGTTGAAGATCCCTTTCTTGTCGAACAGATACGCGACGCACCCGTTTTCGCCGAGGTTGCCGCCGAATTTCGTGAAGGCGTGGCGCACGTCGGCGGTCGTACGGTTCCGGTTATCGGAAAGGCACTCGATCATGACCGCGACGCCGGCGGGGCCGTAGCCCTCGTAGGTGAATTCCTCATACGCCGCGCCCTCGAGCTCGCCGGTGCCCTTTTTGATCGCGCGCTCGATGTTGTCTTTCGGCATCGAGTTCGCCTTGGCCTTGTCCACGGCGGTGCGCAGGCGCGGATTGGCGTCGATGTCGCCGCCGCCCATGCGCGCCGCGACGGAAATTTCCTTGATCAGCCGCGTGAAGAGCCGGCCGCGCGCCGCGTCGGCCGCGCCCTTCTTGCGCTTGATGGTGCTCCACTTCGAATGACCGGACATGGTCCTCTTTCCTCGATGATGTTGGCCGCGGGATACGTATGACGACGCCCTGCGCCGCGTGGCGGATCGCCCCGTGTAAAGGCGCTCCCGCACGGCCCGCGGCCCGTGTGCCATTATCACGAACGCCGCGCCAAAGACAAGAATGGCGGGCGAAATACCGGCGCAATCAGGGCTTGTTGCGCTCCGGGTCGCGTCAGCCCACCAGGTCTCGCGCGGGATCCCGAAGGGTGTGAAACGCGCGGCGCAATACTCGAAAATCCCTCGCGTTTTGTTTTTGCGCTCTTGATTTGCTTTGGCGTTTCAAGCGATATTGAAAGCTGTCGAACAAGGGAAACGAGACGCGCGCGCCGGTCGGCGCGGCGATGGCGCGCGGCAACCCGGGGCAACCGATGCGTATTCTCAAGGAATTCCTGATTTTTCTGAAGGAGGAAAAACTGATGTGGCTCTCGCCCATTGTCATCATCCTCCTTCTGCTTGCGATTTTCATTTTCATGACCGAGGGAAGCGCCGTCCTGCCGTTCATCTACGGCGGATTCTGAACAGGCGTTCAAAACGCGAAACGCGCCGTCGCCGGAATGGCGGCGGCGCGTTTTTGTTGTGCGCCCAGCATGGGCGCTGTCTTGTAGGTGTAAGTCCGACCGAGAGGAGGCCATCCCGATCGAAGCGAAGCGCAACTGCGGAAGGGCGACCGACCGTGGGGAGGAAGCGTGGAGCGAACCCGCGGGCCGACGTACA
>JAIOHV010000054.1 GCA_019912885.1 bacterium | reverse complement strand
CGCTTTACCTGCCGTTTTTCTTCTGGCGATGGAGCTACTACGGCTTTCCGTTTCCCAACACGTATTACGCGAAGGTGGACGCGCCGAGCCTCGCGCTTTTCTCGAACGGCCTTCGTTACACGCTGCGCGGCATCGTCGATCTGATCGTGCCCGCGCTTGCGATTTTGCTCGCCGTCGCGCGGCGCGCGGGCGGCGCACGGTTTGGCGCGGCGGAAAAACGGATACTCGTTGTCGTGGGTGTCGTCCTGGCCCAGATCGCCATGCAGGGCGGCGATTTTCTGCCGTACGCGCGGTTTGTGATCCCGATCTACCCTTTGTTCGTCCTTCTCGCGTGGCGGTGCGCGCGGCCGTTGATCGAGACGCGAGCCGCGTCGCGCGGATGGGACATGGCCGGCCGGCGCGCGCGGATGACCGCCCCGGCGGCCGCGATCGCCCTTTGCTTCGTCACGAATTTCCCGTCGCTGAACGAGTTGCAGATGCTCGGGCATATCGCGATGGTACGAACGTACGAGGAGCGCGCGCGCGATCTCGACGAAATCGTCCCCGAGGATGCGGTTATCGCCGCGGACGCGATCGGCGCGGTGAAGTTCATCACGCGGCTTCGCGTGCTGGACCTGCTCGGCCTGACCGACGAGGTCATCGCGCACACCGACGTGCCGACCGGCGAGGGGCTGCCCGGCCACGAAAAGACGAACGTGCCATACGTTTTGAACCGCGCGCCCGACGTCATCTTTCTGTGCGTGCGCGATTCGGTTCGCCCGCTATCGGCGTGTTCGGCGCGTGATTTTGGTTTCGTGCCGACGCTCGACCGATTTCAGGACAGCGAGCGTTTTCAGCACATGTACGAATACGCGAGCCATCGCGTTGACGGCGCGTTTTTGTCCACCTACGTGTTGAAGGCCAATCTCGACGACGCGGGCTGGCGGCGATGGGTCGTCGTCAAGAACGCGCGCGAGTTGCAACGGGAATCGCTCGACGAGACCGGCGGTCCGGGCGGGGGAGCGGACGGGCCGTGACGCGCGGCGGCGGTGTCATGCGTTCGATCGCCGCGGCCGGCGACGAGCTGCGCGCCATGCACGCGCGGCTCCCCGGCAATGAGCGCGCCGCGAAGCACAACTACTTTCGCTGGCTCGAATATCCGCTCGCGCTCGCCCTGGCCGACCCGAAACCGGGCGAGCGCGTGCTGGACGTGGGCAGCACGTTCATCAACCTGCTGGCGCTTGCCATCGCCGCGCGGCGGGGCGCCCGCGTCACCGCGCTGGATCGCGCGCCGCTCACCGACGAGACGCGCGCGCACGTGGCGAATCTTGCGACGCGCATCGGCGTGCCCGACGGCGTGCTGACGCTGACCCAGGGCGAGGCATCGTCCATGCCTTTCGCCGACGCGAGCTTCGATCTTGTGCTGTGCGTCAGCACGGTGGAACACGCCGCCCTTGGCGAGGACTCGCGCATCGCGGCCGAGGTTGGCCGCGTGCTCGCGCCCGGCGGCCGCGCCGTGTTCACCTTTCCGTTCAACCATGACGGCGAGCACATCGAGATGGAGGCGTGGCACGGCGCGGAATACGAGCAGCGGCACTACAACGAACAGACCGCGCGCGAGCGCGTCATCCGGCCGAGCGGCCTTGGCGTGCGGCGCCTTTCGGTGTTCGGCGAGATCGACGAAACCGTCGGGCGCGGCTTGCTCGCGATGACCCCCGAACGGATGACGCGCTTTTGCGAAAAAAAGCATCGTCGATGGGATCGCTACTGGAAGGTGTATTTCGACGCCGCGCGGGACGGATTGTATCTGCACGCGGGCGAGATCGCCGACGCGGACAAGACGCGCGCCGGCGCGATCGCGGTGCTGGCGGAAAAGGGGGAGCCGCCGCCGGATCATTTTCCGTTCGATTTGCTGGCGTTCGCACGCGCGCACGGTAATCGGCGCGTGGGGCGCTGGGAACGCGACGAGGCGGGATTGATCGCCGAATTCGCCCACGCGCCGGCGGCAACGGACCCGCGACACGAACCGCGACCGCCAGGGAGCGGGTCTCGTTCGGGCACGGGCACGGGCACGGGCACGGACACCGTTCGTGTTTTACCCGAAGACTCAATGCTCAATCCTCAATCATCGATCCTCCCGCGTGCGCTCACCATCAACGATGTCTCATTTCTGACAGGCACCGGCGCCGCGCCCCAGGCGTTCGAGTCCGGGCAGAACTGCTGGGTCCGCATCCGTTTCGACTGCACGTGCGAGGTTGTCGATCCGGCGTTCGTCATCGCGTTTCACGACGCGGGCGGGCGCGTCGTCGCGGGCGTCAATACGAGTGTTGGGGGCGTGCAGCTTGGCTGCCTGTCCGGCGCGCGCGAATTGTGGGTGAGGTTTGGGATGCTAAACCTTTCCGGCGGCGCGTATGACGTTTCCGTCGGCGCCTTCACGCACGGCGCGCCCGATCCGGTACCGCCGTACCCGTACGATCTGCGCGATCGGGCGTATCGCGTCGTCGTGCGCGACCGCGCGCGGGGCTTGCTGGGCGTGGCGCACACGCCGTACGAGATCGAGTTGAAGTAGGCCGATGTATTGCCTTCGCTGCCGCGTGAAGATGAAGGAAGAAAAGCGCAGCTTCCACAAGAAGCGGAAATGGATCTGTCCGCGGTGCGGGCGTGCAAAGATGCAGACCGTGCCGAAGGCGAGCGATAAACGGCAAGGCGGCAAGCGCGGCGACGATCGGTAGCGCACCACGTCAGGCGCGAACGGGAAGCGGGCGGCGCTGCCCGGAGCAGAGCCGCCCGCTGTGTTCTGTCGTATATCGTTGCCGGTTCGTGACCGCCCGCCGTCATGCGTCGCGGGCATTTTTGCCAGTTCGTGACCACCCGCTCCCCTCTGATCCGACTGTCTTTTCGATGCCGGCGTCAGCAGCCACAGCAGCCGTCGTCATCGTCATCGTCATCATCATCATCGTCGTCGTCATCGATCGGCGAACCGGAATCGTCGTCGTCGCCCGCGTCGTCATCGTCCGCGTCGTCATCGTCCGCGTCGT
>JAIOHV010000053.1 GCA_019912885.1 bacterium | reverse complement strand
GGCGGGAGGGGGTTGATCCGTAACGTGATTGCGGGTCGTGGATAGGGCTCACCGGCCGCAGCGGCGATCAACGCCTCTCTGAAATGAAAAATCAGTCCTTCACTGGCACGCGCAGGGCAGCCATCAGGTACTCGTGAGTTTCGCCTCCGGTCCAATCCCGTTTGTTGTAAAGTATTCCGATTGTACCATTGTGGCTGGATGCGACCGAATAAACAGGCGATAGACCAAAATAGAAATCTTCCTCCCTCGTCACCTCCTCCTTGCGCCATTCATCACCTTCGCGCCGCGCCCAACAGATGTAGGACGTGGTATGGATGGGGTAGACGCCGGAAAGTCCGTACGCCGTGTGTAGGCGGGATTGTGCGTCATGATTCGATGAGAAGCCATTGATTAGCCCCTCGGTGACGGGCGCCAACTCGATCAAATCCCAGCGATGCGGTCCCAGCCGGTGAAGCAATCCTGTGTCAAATTCCGAGAATGGCATGTAGAGTTCGTTGGCGGGCGTGGCGATCAGGTTTCCCGGATATTCGCGGCTTTGCCGCACAAACTCCCCTCCCCAGGTCTGCCCGACCGTCCCGAAAAAATGGAACAGCCATTTTTCGGAGAGGAATTCGACTTTCCAGGCAAAATGGGCCACGCCATCCGGGCCGATGGCCAAGTTTCCCGTGGGCGAGTAACTGTTGGCGGGGATGGTCCCCAACTCCCAGACACCCGGCGAGGTTTCCTCGGTGTACCAAGGGTGTGTGACCGAATCCCAAAATAACAATCCCGGTCGCCCGTCGGGGGTGTGGTCGAAAGAAACGAAGGTGGGTCGGATACCGGTCCAAGGCGCCCCCCGGCAATCCTGGATTTCGTCATCCTGAAACGAGCAGACGCATAATGGAAGCCCCCCTTGATCACAAAGATCGCTACCATTGATGGCGATTTCGACGTCTCCTTCTGGTGTCAAGTCAACGTCATGCGCCCCCAAGGAATGAGCCGGGTCGTTCAGGAGCTTCACGTCCCAAATGTCGCCGTATACGTTGTCAAGACGCGCGCGGTACAGTTCACGATACGACGTTGTCACATATTCCAGCCAGAATGCTACGGGGACTTCGCCGTCGAAAACCAGATCGACGGATCCGCCGTTGATCAATTCAGCGACGGTACTTATCCGCCACTCGTACTCGTCCTCGCGAGGGAGGTCGGCTTGCCAGAAGCAATCCACGGGTTCCGTGTCGTCATCCGCTCCTGTGTCGTCGTCCGCCGCATCGTCATCGAACGTGTCATCGTCCGAGAAGTCATCGTCCGTGGCGTCGTCGTCCGCGCTATCGTCGTCGCCGGCATCGTCATCGGCGTCGTCGTCCGGCGCGGTGTCATCGTCGTCAACGTTATCGTCGTCCATGTCGGCGTCGTCATCGACAGCCGTATCGTCGTCATCCGCGTTGTTATGGAGCGAGCCCGTATCGTCGTCGCCGTCGAACGCGCCGCCCGAGCCGTCGTCATCGTCGCCACACTGGCACGATGCCAGCCCCAAGAGGGCGACGCACAACAGCCAGAGCGGCGATTTCATCGGCTGTCTCTCATGCGCAACTACTCGTCGGCTTGATCCGGATGACAAGCACGTTTTTTGACGGGATCGATAGGCTCGTCAACGTTTGCGAGCCGTTCACGGTCCACGGCGCCGAGCCCGACCAGTTGGGGAAATTCGCGGTATTCGGGCTGAACGTCAACGCGCAGGCGTAGCCGGGGGTCGATCCGTACTCCGACGAAATGTCGACTGTGTAATTCAGGTTCAGCGTCGAACCGTAGAGGTTTGCGAGCACGTAGACGATCTCCGGCTTCTGCCCCTGGGGAGGATCGGCGTCTTTCCACGAATTGTGAATGAACCGTTCTCCCTGGAATCCTTGCGACGGACAGGTCGCGGTGCCGACGGAGTCGTGCTCCAGGCATTCGTCGTCATTGCAGATCAACCAGGGCAATGCGCGGCAGTCTTCCGTCGGTTGGGATCGGGCCATGTAGAATTCGTACGAGTACGGCGCGTAGATTGGCGGCGGGAAGTTCAGACTGAATGTGCCCTCTCGCCGCATGTCCCCGTAAGCGACGTATTTGGTCAGCCGGTAATTCCTCAAGAAGGCCAGCATCCGGAGGTACTTCTCCTTCTGCGGGTCGCCGTAGCTGCACGTGCCGGCAAAGCCGGACTGACCGCACTCATACCGCCCTTGGTCTATGCCGTTTTGTGGATCGGCCGGCGTTTCCGGACTCCCGTTCCGTATCCAACCTAACTGGTACGTCGTTCCGTCGGGGTCCAAAGTCGTGGGTAGCGGCACCGTCATCCCCGGGTCGGGGAAAGACAGAAGATCGATGGGGACATTGTCGTAAAACAGAGACGCGATTCCGCCATAGAGCAGGTACGCCCGCGCCGCGACCCAATAGAAAATGTCTCCGATGTTGTTGGCCGAGACGTGCGTGGCGTCGCCTCCGCCCGAAAGCGTCAACGAAGAGGTGCGAACAGGCATGGCCGGATGATAGACGAATGGAAGGAGCGGAATTTCTTTGCCGGCTCCCTCCATGATCCACTTGCTTTCGCCAGTAAATTGTCCGCAACAATCGCTGAAGAGGCCGTCATGGCTGCCGATGTCGAACCGGCGAAGCGGCCCCGACCCGTCCTCGCCCGCGCTGTAGAAGTCCTGGAGGTCCACGAAAATCTCCGACATCCGCTCCGTCCCCATGAGATGGGGCTCGGCGCCGCTATACCGCACGGCTCCCAGCATATCCCGCGCCGCCTCGAAGGTGAATCCGCCTCGACCGACCTGAAAATGGGGTGCGGTGATGCCATGGCTCGGCAAATAGGCCGGGATCTTGTCCTGAGGGTTCTGAAAGGCCTCGTGGGCTCGGAAACTCAGGGCGACGTTGAACGTCACCCCGACGTCGTGGTACAGGCCGGACAAGGGCTTGTCGACGCCATACAATCCGCCGAAAGGATCCATGACCACCTTCAGGTCGCGATCCGCGAAAAAGCTGCGAACGTCGGCCAACGCGGGATTCATCCGGACCTTTCTGTAACCGTCGCCACTGGTATCGGGCATGATGCGCCGGTCGATCCAGGGCGCGCCGGGGTTGTCGGCGCTCGGATAACTCATGCTACGTTCGTAGCCGTCCCAGGTTAGCCCGTCGCACGGGTACTCACCACCACCGTAACAGAGGCTCAGGGAATCGATATACGGCACAAGATAGTCGCCGGCCTTGTTCGCGTTGTAGTACGGCGCGCCGGCGTCGGCGTCCCTCATGATGGCGCCCCGGTTCTGCGTTCTCGTCGGGTCCGTCGGGCCAAAGTGCGCCCGCCAATATTCGAGGTTATTGATGCTCCCTCCGGTGTATTTCCGGCCTCGGTTGAAAAAGCTCGACCGGACGGAAATATCCGAGGAGGACCAATCCCAACCCTGGACGAACAAAACGCGGGCGTCGTCGGCGGGGAAGAGGTTTGGCGTATTCTGCTTGAGCAACGCGCGGAAGGCACCGACGAAATTCTGGTTTGCGTTCGATACGTTCTGCTGAGAGCCCAGCCCGCCGACCGCGATACCCGCGTACTGGTAAAAGGGAGCCAGCGCCGGGTGCTTGTGCTTGTTCAGCGTGCCCCACCAGGGCGCGTTGGCGCGAGCCCAGTCGCGATACCGCTCCGCCGGTTGATACCAGTTCCGCTCGGTTAGCGGCTCCATCCGGACTTCGTACGTCGTCGGACCGAAATCCCTCATTCCCCACTGGCAAACCTTGTCAAATGTATCGGGATGGCCGTCATTGCTGTAGCTCTCGCACACATCGTCGCTCCAATGGACGTACGAGAAATCGAACTTGTCAGGCAAGGAGTTGGCGTCGTAATCCCTCGCACGGACGATGAACGATTTGGCCTTCATGGACGTATCCGGAATGACGAAGTAAGTCCCGGCGCTCCTAGCCGTATCCGTTGAATAGTAGGCGAGGAACGGCATCGTCATCTGGTATCCGTCCGGATAGTTCCGGACCCAAGTGCTCACGGTGCCGAGGCTGTCCTCCTTCTCTAGGAGGCTGATTTCCTCTCCCCACCGAACCGGTTCGTAGTTGTGGTAAGCCGTACTTGCTGCCTGCGTTGAGTTCCAGAGGTTATACATGGGATTGTTGAGTTCGAGCCCGTCGCTTACCGGCAACACGAGGTAGTCGGGGGATGAACCGGACGAATAGGGTTGCCCGGTGTCGTAGCGCCGGGTGATCGGATATTGGACGCCGTAGATGCCGAACCAATCCTCCTCGCCCTCACCGGGTGGAATACCGCCGTTATCCCAGTAGACACCGATGTTGCGCCACCGTACCGTCCCGTCCAATTGCACCCGCACTTCCGCCTCGACCGTAAAGAGAGGAACAGGCGGATCGTTCTCGCTTGCGACAATATCGGGATGGGTGGCGTTTGGTTCCCAGAACTCCAGTCCCAGGTTGTGAGTATGGATCGAGGACATCCCATAAACCGACCATTGATGGTGGAGCCACAAGCCATTCCACCAGCTATCGTAAGCCATTTCGAATTCCATCGGATGCAGAACTTCGCCATCCAAGACGCTGCCCCAACCGTCGGCCTGTTTAAACAGGTAGAGACCGAAACCAAGGCACGCGCCGTTCTGGTCGATGGTGTCGATAAGGTAACCACTGTGGGGATCAACAAAGTCGCAGTCGCTACGGCCCGTTCCAACTGAAATTGATCCCTGCGAGAAATCGCCGAATGCCTCCGCGGTCTCATAGTCCGAGCTTGGCGGTGAATCAATCAGGACGTGCTGCCCTGAAGACCAATGCAACAACGATCCGTTGCGCGCATCAAAGATCAGCATAGTACCGCCGTCTTCCAGAACGATTTCGTCCGTCGTTTCGTCGGGCGCTTTTTGTTCCTCTTTTGCAGCCACGGACGAAGACGCCATTACCACGACTAACAAGATCACGAGCCAGATTGTGCGAAGATACATGCGTGTTCCCTCCCACGCTAGCGGTTGGAAAACCTGCCCCAAAAGCCCAATTGCCCTTACGTGAGCTAGCGTACCGAAAAAAAAAAATGGCCTGTCAACCGCTTTTTATTTGGAGTTGCAATTTTTTTGCTGCCACGATGCGCGCCGCGAGCTCGCGATCGCGGGTGGCCGTCGCCCGGCGCGCTTGACGCGCGTCAACCCGGTTTTTCGGCGTGCGGGACGGCGCGGTCTTACATTAATGTTGGGAGCAAAACGGCACGGCGCAAGGCGCGGCGGCCGGGGAAGGGGAGAAAATGAACGCCTTCAAGGACAAGGTGGTGCTGGTGACGGGCGCGGCGTCGGGCATCGGCCGCGCGACGGCGATCGCTTTCGCGAACGAGGGCGCAAAGACGGTGCTCGCGGATCGGGACGAAGCGGGCGCGGACGCGGCGGCATTGATTCGCGCATCCGGCGGCGAGGCGATCTTCGTGCGTACCGACGTGTCGAGTGCGGGCGATGTGGCCGCGCTGTTTGACGCGATCGACAATGCGCACGGGCGGATCGATATCGCCTTCAACAACGCCGGCGTCGAGGCGAAGGTCGGGCCGCTTGCCGATCAGCGCGAGGAGGATTTCGACCGCGTCATCGCCGTCAACCTCAAGGGCGTGTGGCTTTGCATGAAGCACGAACTGCCGCGGATGCTCGCGCGGAAAGCGGGCGTCGTCGTCAACTGCGCGTCGGTCGCGGGGCTTGTCGGCATCGCACAATCCTCCGCTTACGTCGCAAGCAAACACGCGGTCGTCGGCCTGACCAAATCGGCCGCGCTGGAATGCGCGGCAAGCGGTGTTCGCGTGAACGCGATCTGCCCGGGGCTCATCGACACGCCGATGATCGACCGCGCGACGGGCGGCAGCGACGCGGCGCTCAAGGCGTACCTGGCGCTCGAACCCGTGGGGCGCATGGGCACGCCGGAAGAGATCGCGTCCGCCGTGTTGTGGCTTGCGTCCGACGGCGCGGCGTTCGTGACCGGCCACGCGCTTGCGGTGGACGGCGGGTGGACGGCGGCCTAGGCGACGATCGGGGATCGAGGATTGAGCGGCGCGCGGCGCGGGCGCGTTGCCGCCCCGTGCGCGCGGCGGTAGACTTCGCGATGGACCGTCGCGCGGGGCGCTCGCATCGGGCGTCCCGAAACCGCGCGGTCCGGAACCAGGCGGATATGGACCTTCTCGCACGCGCGCTTTCCAAAACGCATCTCGAGTCGCAAGGCTATCTTGTCTCGTTCGACGTGCCGTGCACGGAGAGCGACGACGGCGACACGCTCGTGTGGACCTTCGATGTCGCGGCGGTGCGCATGAAAGGCGGCGTGGTCGACGGCGCGGTCGTCGGCGCGCTGCGCGGCTGGTGGCAATCGTCCGCGAACCTGACGCCGAGCCTCATCCGCTCGCACCTGGCGCCGGGGCTCTTCGAGATGCTCTCCGACGAGGCGATCCATGCCTTCCGCCGCTGCTACCACATCGGCGCCGCGCCGGTTTCGCGCATGCTGTTTTTCGGCCACGCCAGCCCGGAAAAACAGGACGAGGCCGAGGAGCTTTTGCGCGGCCGCGGCATCGAGACGATCTACCTGGACCGCGTCGCCGGCGCGCTTCTTTCGCTGCCCGCGTCGCGCCTGCCGCGCCTGGATCCGATGGCGCACGAGGTGATGTCGCTTCTTCGCGGCGCCGCGCGCGTCGAGACAGGCGAGCCGACCGAAAAGCCCGCGCCCGCGGCCCGGCGCACCGCCGACGATACGCAGCTTCCGCTCATCCTTTCCGCGCCCCCGGGCGCGCCGGCGAACACCGACGATGTCCCCAACCGAAGCTAGGCCGATCGGGTCTTATCTCGCGGGCGCGCTCGTTCGCGTGGCGATCGTCGCCGCGGTCGGGGCGGGTCTGGTATGGTGGGGGGCGTACCGGTACGGGTGGAAGCCGTTCGGGCCGAAGATCGGCGCGGACCAGGTCGGCAAGCGTGGCATTGGCGAGCCGTCCGCGCAGCTCGCGCCGCCGGCCGAGGCGCCGATCGAGGATGTGATCCTGGAGGCGTTGCAGCCGCCGGAGATTGGGCCGTTGCCGGCGACAACGACGGTGACGACGACGACCACCACGCGGCCGCCGGCCACCACGACGACGCGGCCGCCGCCGCGCATCACGGAAGAGGATCGCGAGGCGCTCGGCGACCTTCTGTTGCAGGAGCTGGAATGAAGAACAAGGAACTGGACCGTTCGCCGATGGAAGCGGACGACGAACGCTACCGCCTTGCCGAGGACATCTACCTGACGCCGCGGCAGATCCACGAGGAAATGTGCCGCTTTGTGATCGGGCAGGAACGCGCCAAGCGCGTCATGTCGGTCGCGGCGTACAACCATCTCAAACGGATCCGCCAGGCCGGCAGCCTGCTGCGCAAATCGAACATCCTCATGATCGGCCCGACCGGCAGCGGCAAAACGCACATCGCGCGCTCGCTCGCGCGCATCCTTTCCGTGCCGTTCGTGGTCGTGAACGCGACCGAATACACGGAGGCCGGCTACTACGGGAAGGACGTCGAGGTGATGGCCGCGGAGCTTTTGTTTTCCGCGGGCGGCGACGTGCGCGCGGCGGAGCGCGGCATCATCTTCGTGGACGAGATCGACAAGCTCGCGCGGCGCGGCGAAATGGGCCGTACCGGCGCGGGCGGGCGCGACATCGGCGGCGAGGGCGTGCAGCAGGCGCTGTTGAAACTCCTGGAATCCAACCGCGTTTTCGTGCCGCTCAACGTGACGCAGCACTGGAGCAAGCACGATTTCGTGCCGATGGACGTCTCGAACATCCTGTTCGTTTGTGCGGGGACGTTTTCGGATCTCAAGCGCGGCCGCACCAAGGACGACATCGGTTTCGCGGGAACGTCGGCGGAACGTAAGCTTCGCCGGCGCGCGACGGTGCAGGACCTGGAGGAATACGGGCTCATCTCCGAGCTGATGGGCCGGTTGCCCGTCCTGACCGAACTTGACCCGCTGACCGACGTCGAACTCGGGAGGATCGTGACGGAACCGCCGGACGCGTTGCTTCGCGAATTTCGCGAGATGTTCGCGTTCGAGGACATCGAGCTTGGGCTGGAGGAGTCCGGCCTGCGCGAGATCGTCCAGCTCGCCAAGGCGCGCAAGACCGGCGCGCGCGGGCTACGCTCGATTTTCGAGGAGGTCTTCCACGACCTTGCGTTCGAGGCGCCCGAGTCGGTTGGCAAGAAGGTCGTCGTGGACCGCGACTACGTGCGCGCCCACGTCCCCGCATGAGTTTTCGCATCCGTCCCGCGCGGCGCGAGGACACACCCGCGCTTTACGAGCTGGACAAGCTCTGCTTCACGCAGGCGTTCCGGTTTTCCCGCGCCATGTTCCGGCATCTGGCCACGCGCGAGGACATTGTGACGTTTATCGCCGAAGACGATGAATCGCCCGCCCACGACGGCCTGCCCGACGGATTCGTCATGGTCGAAATCCTGGACGACGGTGCGTCGTGGGTGGTGACGTCGATCGACGTGCACCCGCGCTGCCAGCGGCGCGGGCTTGGCGAATTGCTGATGACGCACGCGGACGCCTTCGCGAAAAGCCGCGGCCTTTTCAAGAGTTATCTCCAAGTGTATGTTCGCAATTCCGACGCGATTCGGTTTTATCGTCGCCTCGGATACGAAATTGTTGACATTCTTCCGGCCTTTTACGGCGCCGGCCGAAACGGCTTCCTGATGCTCCGCGACCAAACGCCCGCAACAGCCCAGCCCGCCAAAGCCGCGCTCGTGAAAGACCGCGTCTGGTGAGATACGCCGTCGTCAGCGACGTTCACGGCAACTTCGAAGCCCTGACCGCCGTTTTCAGGAAGGCCGAGGAGGTCGGCGTCACCGGCTACCTGAACCTTGGCGACACCGTCGGCTACTACACGATGCCCAACGAATGCGTTCAGGCGCTGCGTGACCGCGACGCCATCTCGATCATGGGCAATCACGATGTCGTCGCGTGCGGCCGCGAGGAGCCGACGTACTTCAATCCCACCGCGCGCCAGGCGATCGTCTGGGCGCGCGAGAATCTGACCGGGGAAAACCGCGAATATCTCGCGAATCTTCCCGATGACCGCGTGGTGTCCGAGGAGCTGATGATCGTGCATGGCTCCGTGCACAACCGCGACGAGTACCTGCTTTTCCGCCCCGATATCGAGCGTTCGTTCCGCCTTTTGCAGAAGGATCACCCGGCCGTCCGCGTCGTCTTTTTCGGCCACACGCACCGCCGGATGGTGTATTTCCGCAAACAGGACGAGTTATACTGGGTGGATGATCTGACGACCCTTCCGCTCGAGGACGGCACCGTCTATCTCATCAACCCCGGATCGGTCGGTCAGCCGCGCGACGGCGATCGCCGGGCGGCGTTTTGCGTTTACGATACGGACAACAAGCACGTGGAGTTTTACCGCGTGAATTTTGACATCGACAAAGTGGCCGACGCGGTCCGCCAGCTCCCGTTTGGCGCCTCGCTCGGCGACCGCCTCTACCGGGGCGTGTGAGGCGCGCATGACCGTTCGCGAGGCGATCGTCGCCGTCACGCTACGCTGCAACTCGCGCTGCACGATGTGCGACATCTGGCAAAACGACGGCACGCACGAGGTGGAGCCGAGCTACTACTACCACCTGCCGCCCTCCCTGCATCAGGTGAACATCACCGGCGGCGAGGCGACGTTGCGGGACGACCTGCCCGAGATCATCGAGGTGGTCGCCGAGCGCTGTCCCGACGCTCGCATCGTGCTATCGACGCACGGGTTTCACACGCGCCGCCTCGCCGAAATGCTTCCGCGCGTCAAACGCGCGGCAAACCGGCTCGCGATCCGCGTATCGATTGACGGCGTCGGCGAGACGCACGACCGCCTGCGCGGTATCAAGGGCGGCTACAAGAAGGCGATGGAGACGCTCGACGTGCTGCGGCGCGGCGGGGTCCGGGATCTTGGAGTCGGCTTCACGCTGATGCGCGGAAACGAGGATGAGTTGATTCGCGTGTACGACATGGCGCTCGCGAACGATTGGGAGTTCGCGTCCACGGTCGTGCATTCCTCGCCGATTTTCTTCGGCGAGCAAAAGGACATGACGCCCGATCCGCGAAAGGCGGTCGCGGCCTTCGAGCAATTGCGCGAAAGGCAACTGGCGAGCGGCCGGCCGAAGGACTGGTTTCGCGCCTGGTTCACCGACGGCGTCGTTGATCAGGTGTCGGGCAAGCCGCGCCGCGTGAACTGCACGGCGTTTTCGCGCTTTTTCTATCTCGATCCCACCGGCACGGTTTTCACCTGCCACATTCTCGACGAGCCGGTCGGCAAGCTGCACGAGGGTTACGACAAGCTGCTCGCCGAGCACGCGGAAAAGCTCGATTTGGTCGCGAACTGCCGCGAAGATTGCTGGATGACGTGCACCGTCGCCCCGATGATGCGCCAAAACCTGCCTTCCGTGTCCGGCTGGATCGCGAAAAACAAACTCCCTCTCGCGGGCTGACTTCTCCCTTATGCACGTCCGGATGATCGGGCTGAAAGGCTTGCCCGGTATCCACGGCGGCGTGGAACGCCACGTCGAGGAACTCGGCGCGCGGCTGGCCGCGATGGGCGTCCGGGTCACGGCGTATGTGCGCCCGCGATACACCGGGTCGGCCGGACCGCATCGCGGCGTCGAACGAAAGTTGTTGCCGGCGATCCACACCAAACATCTGGATGCGGCGACGCACTCGTTTTTTTCCGCGCTGCACGCCGCGTTCACGGGCGCTGATGTGGTGCATTTTCACGGCATCGGACCCGCGCTGTTTTCGCCGATCCCCCGACTTTTCGGAAAGACCGTCGTCACAACGATGCACTCGCGCGACTACATGCGCAGCAAGTGGGGGCCGGCCGCGCGGTTCGCGCTGCGCCTTGGCGAGCGCGTCATGCTCGCGGCGTCGCATCGCGTCATCGCCGTCTCGCGCGAGATGGCCGACGGGCTGGCGCGGCCGGGGCGCGTCGAATATATCCCGAACGGCGTCGGCGATCCCGTTGATCCGGACGACGCGGCGATCGCGTGGGCGGCGGGGCTTGGCCTCGCGCCCCGCGAGTATCTTCTGTTTGTCGGCCGCATCTCGCCCGAGAAGGGACCGCTTGCGCTCATCGAGGCTTTCGCCGGCGTGGACACCGGCGTGCGCCTCGTGCTCGCCGGCGGAACGAGCCACAGCGCGGATTACGCGCGCCGCGTGGCCGAGGCCGCCGCAAAGGATGCGCGCGTCGTCATGACCGGCGCGCTGGACGCCGCGCGTCTTTCCGCGCTGTATCGCGGCGCGCGCGCGTTCGTGCTGGCCAGCGAGCACGAGGGCTTGCCCGTCGCCATGATGGAGGCCGCGTCGCACGGCGCTCCGGTCATCGCGACCGATATCCCCGCCGCACGCGAGATCGCCGCGCGCGCGGGCGAGGCGCCGCTTGCGTTTTTCGCGGCCGGGCGCGACGCGCCGGCGCTTGGCGAAGCGCTTGCGAAATTTCTCGATGAAGACGCGTCCGCGCCTGGCGAGCGCGCCGCGCGGCTTCGCGAGCGCGTTCTCGCCGAATATCCCTGGGACGCCATCGCGGCGCGCACGCGCGCGGTGTACGCCGAGGCGATGACGAATCTGCCGCCCGAGGCCGCGCGCACGCCCTGCCCCGCGTGCGGCGCGATCGACAAGCGCGTGGAGTATCGGCGCACGCGCTCGGGCGTCGTGGTGCGGTGCGTCGCGTGCGGGATGGTCTTTTCGGCGACGCCTCCGCCCGACGAAGCGCTTCCGCCCGCCTTCACCGACGACCCGGAAGCGTACTTCGAAAACGCGAAGCACCGCCTGGGTTTCGCGCGGCCGTATCTATCGGGCACGGGCAAAAAGCGGGATGGGGATGGGATTTCACTCAATCCTCAATCCTCAATCCTCAATCCTCTCCTCAATCCCCTCCTCATCGACATCGGCTGCTTCGACGGCGGCTTCGCCGGCGCGGCCCGGCGTCTGGGTTTCAACGTCATCGGCGTGGAACCGGTCGTCCAGGCCGCCGAGCGCGCGCGAGCGCGTCACGGCCTCGACGTTCGCGTCGGCACGTTCGAGACGGTCGATATCCCGCAAGCCGACATGGTGACGTTCATCCACGTGTTCGAACACCTGAAAGACCCGCGCGCGTCGCTTGCCCGCACGCGCGAGGTGCTGCGCGACGGCGGGATCGTGCTCATCGAGATTCCCGCCTACGACGCCTGGTCGCGGCGCGTCCTTGGACGGCGCTGGCGGCAATTCATTTCCGATCACGACCGCTTCTACACGGGCGAGGTGCTGCGGCGGCTTGTGCGCGAGGAGGGCTTTGAAATCCTCGTCGAACGCAAGGTCGGCAAGAACCTGACGCCTTCCCTTTTGGCCGACCGCGTCGGGCGATATTATTCCCGCGCGCTTGGGCGTGCGATCCGCGCCGTCGCCCGCGCGTTCGGGCTGTCGACGCGGCGGTTCAGCCTGAACCTCGGGGATATCCGGCTGGTCATCGCGCGGAAGGTTTGAAATTGCTGCGATCCATTCCCAATTCCGCATTCCCCATTCCCAATTGCGCTGCTTGATAGCGCCCCCATGTTCGTCTATGACTTGGGGGCTCGTTTTTTTTCATTTCGATTCGATGGCGAGGAGGCTCCCGATGGCCGCGCGGTTTCGAGGGTTGATGGATATCCGGCGCGTCGCGTTTTTCGCGTTCGCGTTCCTTTTCGTTGTCTCGATTTCGCCGGCGATGGCGCAAGACGACGACGACACGGCAGACGAAGACGCGACGGCCAGGGAGGTGATCGTCTCCGCGGAACGCAGCGAGACGGATCTGTCAAAGGCGCCGCGCGCGGTGTCGATCGTGACGGGCGACGAGATCTTCAACAACATCTCCCGCACCGTACCCGAGGCGCTGCGTTATGAGCCCGGCGTCATGGTGCAGCGCACGAACCTGGGCGGCGGCGCGCCGTTCGTGCGCGGCCTCGTCGGCAACCAGGTTCTCTCCCTGGTGGACGGCATCCGCTTGAACAACTCGACGTTCCGCGGCGGGCCGAACCAGTATCTCAACACCATCGATCCGTTCTTCGTCGATCGCGTCGAGGTCGTGCGCGGCCCGGGCAGCGTTCTCTACGGCTCGGACGCGCTCGGCGGCACGATCAACATCATCACGCGGCGGCGCAAGGATTTCTCCGAGCCATTCGGGATGGACGGCCGCATGATGGGCCGCTTCTCCACCGGCGAACGCGAGGAGACGGGGCATTTCGGCGCGGACGCGAACGTGCGCAACGTCGCGGGCATAGCGGCGTCGGCCACCACCCGCGCGTTCGGCAACATCGACCCGGGCGGCGACGAGCCGATCCAGGGTCCGTTCGACTACACCGAGCAGGACTTCGCGGGCAACTTCGATTTGCACCTCGGGCACATGCTGACCTGGCAGTTTTCCGCGCAGCACGTGAACCTGGACGACGTGCCGAATTACGATCCGGCCAATCCGAAAAACGTGTTCGAGCCGCAGCGACGGCAAATGTTTTACTCGCGCGTGATCCTCACCGATCTCGCGACGGCGCTTGACCGCGTCGAGCTGTTCGGATCGTTCCAGCGACAGGACGAAGGCCGCGAGCGCGTCGCCGCCGCCGACACCGGCACCGAAACGCGCGACCGCGACACCGTGGACACCGTCGGCGCGGGCCTGCAACTGGAGTCGCCGATCGGGAAATGGGTGCGTTTCATTTACGGCGGCGAGATGTACATGGACGACATCTCATCCACGCGCGAAATCGTGGACCTGGGAAGCGGCGACGCCGACGACGCGCGCGCGGCCCTGCCCGACGGCGCGGGATACCTGAACAGCGCCGGGTATCTGGAGGCGCGCTTCACGCCGCTTGACTGGCTCAAACTCGTGCCGGGCGCGCGCTTCACGTACATCGTCCCGGATATCGACGTGGACGATCCCGTGCTCGGCCAGGAAACGATCGACGAGCCGATCTCCGACGTCACGTGGGCGTTCCACACGCTGTTCACGATCGCGCGCTATCACGGGCTCGTCGCGGGCGCGTCGCGCGGCTTCCGCGCGCCGTCGGTCACCGAGATCGCGAAGTTCGGGCCGGAGGACGGGCGGTACGACATCCCCAACTCGGAGCTCGATCCGGAAACGCTCATCCAATACGAATTCGGTTACCGCGTGACGCACCCGCGCGTGTTCTTCTCGCTGTTCGGATTTTATTCGGATATCGCCGATCTGATCGTGCGCAAGCCGACGACCTTCGAGGGCGCGGATGCGATAGGCGCGGACGCCGTGCACCATCACGAAAACGTCGGCGAGGCGTTCATCTACGGTGGCGAAAGCAACGTCTCCGTGAATCTCATCAATCGATTCCTCGAGTTCGGCGGGGCGGTGTCCTACACGCTCGGCGAGAATGAGACGGACGAGGAGCCGATCCGCCGCATCCCGCCGCTTGTCGGCAACACGTTCGTAAAAATCGGAAGCGATCCGGTGTGGCTCGAATACGTCACGGAGCACGCGGCCGAGCAGGACCGCCTGGCCGAAGGCGACAAGACCGACATCCGCATCGGCCCGGACGGCACGCCCGCGTTTTCCGTACACCACATCCGCGTGGGGATCATGGCAAACGAGTGGGCGCAGGCGATCATCGCGGTCGAGAACATCGGCGACACCGTTTACAAATTCCACGGCTCCGGGCCGTTTGAACCGGGGCGGAACTATAAGGCGCAGGTGAGTTTCATCTTCTGACGGAACAGGCTGGAAGACTGGAAGTCCGAAAGGCTGGAAGGTCATCGCAAGAAGCCTGGGAGCGCAGGCGTCTCGCCTGCTTCGATTGCGACGGCGTTTCCGGGAGCGCAGGCGTCTCGCCTGCTTCGATTGCGACGGCGTTTCCGGGAGCGCAGGCGTCTCGCCTGCTTCGATTGCGACGGCGTTTCCGGGA
>JAIOHV010000052.1 GCA_019912885.1 bacterium | reverse complement strand
GGCCTCACGCACGGCGTCCGTCACGTCGCCCGCGCGAACGATCGGCGCGGCGCTTTCGCGCGCGGCCGAAAGAAGCGCTCCGGCGGCGGCCCAGCGCACGGCCGCGGCCCGGTCCGATGCGCCGCTTGTGGCCGACGCCAGATCGACGGCATACGCCGCGATCTTCCGGTCTTCGATCATGCGGCGTTGCGTCTCGGACAACAGGCGCCACGCGCCGGCGGGGCCCGCGGCCTTGGCATTCAGGACGAGCGTTCCGCCGCCGGCGATCGCGGCGTCGTTCGGATCGACGAGCGACGGGTGCGCGACAAACAGCGTCCCGGCTGCGTCTTCGCTCGACGCCTCCGCGCCGTATCCGCGAGCGGATATCTCGAGGACGGCCGTGCCGGCCGCGGGTGCGCTCGTCGCGACATCGACCGGCGTGCGCAGCGCGATTCCGGCGGCCAGATCGCGCAGGAGGCGTTCGCTCCACGCCCCGGCAGGCCGCGACGCGACGCGCCATCCCGCGAAACCGGGTATCGGTGTGCCGTTTTCGCCCGCCACGCGGGACACGATCGCGAGCGCGCCGCCGCCGGCCGGCGTGTACGACTCGAACGCGGCCGGCTTCGCGCCGGCTTTGGCAAGCGCGTCTCCGACGACCAGAAACAGGTCGCCGGAACCGATGACGATCACGCGCGCCTTGCCGGACAGCGCATCGACGATGGCGGCCTTGGGGAAGGGACGGATCAATCCGACGGAGACAACCCCGGCCTTGTGTCCGCGATCACGCAGAATCCCGGCCGCCGCGTGCGCGCGATCGGCGTCGTAGCCGCCGGCGACAAGGACGACGTCGGCGTCGCCGGTCTGGTAGCGCGTCACCACCTGGCAGGGGCGGCGCGTCGCCAGCGCGACGTCGCGAAACGCCTCGTCCGCGACCCGGGCGAGATGCTCCTCGCCGCGATCGGCCGGCGCGGCGGCGGACTTGTCGCCAAAAAGGCCGCGGACGACGTCCGGCGCGGGCAGACGCACAAACCCGAGGGACTCGGCGAGACCTTCGTCCATCGAGCAAACGACCGGACGCCCGATGCGGTCGGCGATCCTGTGCGCGACGAGCGCGTAGTCCGCCGCCTCCTGCACCGATCCCGGCGTCAATTCGACGGCCGCGGCCGTCCGGTCGCCGCCGCGACGGCGGCGGTGTTGAACGTAACCCGCGGGAAAGCCCGCGAGATTCGAGGCGAGATCACCCGCCCCCTCCCATGCCAGGCTCGCCGCGCGATGGCCGGACAAGGCAATGCCCTGCGCGACGGCGGGCAAGGTGACGGCCGCCAAACCGCAGACCAGCGATTCGGCCGCGGCCGCGGCCTGCGCGCCGGTCGCGGCGATCAACCGGCCGGCGGGGGTTGGCGACGATGTTTGTCGGGGTTCGGATGTCGGCGGCGCGGTCGGTCTTGCCGCGTGCGTTGCGGTGGCTTCCAAAGCGATACCTCGCTAGTCCATGAAGCGGGCCTCGTGCGGGTCCGGGGGGTCAAATCGTGAATCGATCCAGTTCCCGCTCGATCGCCGCGACCTTCACGTTCGCCGGCGTCCCCAGGCCCGACGCCATGAAGGTGTCGTAGCTTTCGGCCTGGTCGTTGCGATACAGAAGCCCGATCGGATGCGTCTCGCGGTCGCCCGCGAATTTCATCGCGCCGGCCAGATCGCCCGGATCGTGCTCGACGCGATTGGGGAACGCCTTTTGAACCGCCGGGTCCACCGCGATGCCGTTTTCGTGCGTGAGCAGCCGAACCAGCGACGGATCCTTCTGGAGCTCGTCGAAGTAGCCCGCCATGAAATGCGGGCAGCGCTGGAGCACGCGCACGAACGAAAGTCCCTTGTGCGCGTGCGCCGCCGCGAGCGTCGCGTACAGATGCGGCGGATTCCAGTCGGCGGTCTGCGCGACGAACGACGCGTTCGTGATGGAAAGCGTGGTCAGCAGCGGGTTGATCGCGCTGAGCGGCGCGCCGCCCGGGTGCGTGTTCGAGTAGTGGCCCTTGCCGGTGGTCGGCGACGACTGCATCTTCGTCAGGCCGTAGATGTTGTTGTCGAGCAGCATGACCGTCATGTTCATGTTGTAGCGGATCGCGTGGATCCAGTGCGCCGTGCCGATGGCGCAGCAATCGCCGTCGCCGGTGGCGACGAACAGGTGCAGATCGGGGCGCCGCGAACGCACGCCGCACGCCACGGGCAGCGCACGGCCGTGCAGGCCGTGGAAGCCGTAGGCCTTGACGTAGTGCGGCAGGCGGCTCGAGCAGCCGATGCCCGAAACGACCACAATTTTCTCCGGGGGAAGCTGCTGGTCGCGCACGTAGCGCTGCAGGGCGCTCAAGACCGCGAGATCGCCGCAACCCGGGCACCAGCGCGGGGCGCCACCCTCGTAATCCTCGAGGCAGTAACTTTGCGGGCGTTCCGGCGGCATCCAATCCTGTTTCAGTTCGTACATGGTTCCCGATCCTCTTTTAGAGGTTGATTTCGACTATCGCGCGCCGGCCGCGGCGGCCGAGCCGTTTTCGCTGAGCCGCGAACGAACCACATCGGCGATGATGCCGGGGGCCAGCGGCGTGCCCGGAACCTGCGACCAGCAGTCCACGTCCACGAGTGTCTCCGAGCGCAGCAGCCACGCCAGTTGCGCCAGGCGCCGCGCGTCGCCGAACGACGGGTCGTCGCTGTAATTGATCTCGACGGTCATGACCTTCTTGAAGCGCGAGAAAATCTCCCGAAGCCCGGGCTCGAACGGCGACAGGAAGCGCAAGTGCAGCGACGAAACACGCCGCCCCTCCTCGCGCAGCCGGTCGACGGCCTCCTCGATCGCGCCAAGGGTCGAGCCCCAGCCGACCACGAGCAGATCGCCCGTATCGTCGCCGTACACGTCGGGGGTTTTCAGGGTCTTGCGCAGCGCGGCGAGCTTTCGGCTGCGCGCCTCCATCGAATGTTGATTGATCGCCGATTCGTAGGCCACGCGGCTGTTTTCGTCGTGCGCGAGGCCCGTCAGGACGAAGTTCCCGCCCTTCTGGCCGGGCACGGGGCGCTCGGAGAGGCCGGTTGCGCCGTCCCAGTCGTACGGCCGCACGTCGCGATCCCAGGCGGATTGATCGATGGGCGGCGCGATCCATTCCTCGCGCACCTCGGGACGCGGGAAGTTCTGCTGGCCGGTCGCCAGGTTCGCGTCCGTCAACACGAGGACCGGTCCGCGGAAAGACTCGGCGAGCTTGCGCGCGGTGACCATGAAGTGGAAACACTCCTCGATGGTCGCGGGCGCCATCACGATCTTCGGCGCGTCGCCGGGCGCCGCGAACAGCGCGGCCAGAAGGTCACCCTGTTCGACGCGCGTCGGAAGGCCCGTCGAAGGTCCGCCGCGCTGCACGTCCACGATGACGATCGGAAGCTCCGCCATGACGGCAAAGCCGATGAATTCGGTCTTGAGCGCAAGGCCGGGGCCGGAGGTGATCGTCACCGGAGTCTTGCCGGCATACGACGCGCCGAGCGCGAACCCGATCGCCGCGATCTCGTCCTCGGCCTGATGCACGACGCCGCCGACCTTTGAAAACGACCCGGCGAGGTAATGCGAGGCGCTTGTCGCCGGCGTGATCGGATACATCGAGCACAGCTCCATGCCCGCGGCCATGACGCCAAGACCGACCGCCGTGTTGCCGTTCATGACGACCGTCGGCACGTTCGTGGGGGCGACCGGAATCCGGTAGCGCAGGTCGATGTTGGCGTCCGCCCAGTCGTACCCGGCGCGGACGAGATTCACGTTGCTGTCGATAACCTTCTGACCCTTGCGCTTGAACTTGCGCTCAAGCTCCGCGTCGATGAGCGACACGTCGCGCTCGTAGATCGCCGAGAGCGCGCCGAGGATCCACATGTTCTTGCCGCGCCGCGCGTCCGAGACGACCTTCAGGCATTCGGTCTCCATCGGCACCTCGTGCACGATGAAGCCGCGCGATTCGAAATCCGCGAGCGCCGCCGCGTACGCCTCGCGGATATCCTCGGAACGGTCGTCCTTCCACTTCGATTCCAGAAGGATGTGCGCGCCCCGCGCGATCGCATCCACGTCGATGCGGCTGTAGAGCACCTGCTCGTTGAACGCGACGACCAGGTCGGCCTGGTCGCCCATGTTCGTCACGACGCCCTTGCCGACGCGAATGCGGTTGCCGCTGGCGCCGGCGCGCGAGCGGAACGGCGGCTCGATCTCCGCGGGGATGATCTCGACGGTCCAGACACCATTGCCCATCTTCGCGCTGATCGTTCCGAACATCTGGCCGCAGGTCTGCGCGCCTTCTCCGGAGTCGCTGACGATCTCGACGATGTGCTGATTGACGACCTGGGCCAGGCGGGCGCGGGGCGTGCCGGCCTGTTCGTTGGCTTTGGGGACGGACATGTTTTTCTTCCTTGATCCGGCGGCGTTTCCAACCGCGATGCGCGGCTACGTTTGCAGACGCAAACAGTGCACGGCATACGCCCATCAAGGGGGGGTGTCAACGCGATTTTTCGTTGATTTTGGGCGAAAACGGCCAGATTTGACCTGGATCAATAGCGCGAATAATCGAGGTCACGAACGGAAGGATTTTTTGGTGCGACGCATGACACGTCGCCACAAAGCCGCGCCGCCACAAAAACGAACCGCGACCGTGAGGGAGCGGGTTTGATCCGTGCCCGTGTCCGATGGAATAGACTGGAAGACTGAAAGACGGGAAGGCTGAAAGGTCATCGCAGGCGACCGGCGATCGCTGGTTTTCCTGGCCGTCAAAGATACGGCGCGATCGCAATCCGCCACGACGCCGCGGCCCAGAAGTTTCCGAGTGCGTTCAGGTGATTGCAGTCGTGATAGTTGACGATGTGGCCGTTCACGAAACCGAGATCGGCCGCGATGTCGTTAACCGGCGCGGAAAGGTCCGCGGCCGCGGCGCGGATCGCATCGTTGAGCTCCGCCTGGTAGTGATTCGCGATTTCGGCAAGCGCCGGCGTCAGGAATCCGAGAGGCGACGGATCGCACGCAAGCCACGGCACGAGCGGCGCGTACGTACCGATCACAACATCCGAGCCCGTCGTGCGGATGAGGTTGACCGTGCGTTTGATGTTCTTGCGGATCAATGCGAGCTTCGCGTCAAGCTCGGCGCGATACGGATACGTGGGGCTTGCGGGATCGCTAAGCAGATACGGATCGTTTTGCTCAACCCAGTCGATGAGGTCGTTGCCGCCTTCCCAATACGTCCACACCTTCGCGCCCGCGTGGCGGAACGTGACGACCAGGCCAAGCGCGCGCCAATAGCCCTCGTCCGTCGTCTCGCCGCTATCACCCTCGTTGACGACCTCGCCGTCGCCCGGATCAACGAAAAATTCCAGGAAGTCCGGAAACGAGAGATTCACCGCACCTTCGGTCGCCGAGTCGCCGAAACAGACGACCTGCGTATCGTCCGCGAATGCCGGCGCCCACGCACCGCGCATGCCGATAACGGCGGCGATCACCACGAAGATTCGGAAAGCCTTGCGCATCGGCGCCTCCCGATCGGCTTAACGTTTTGATGAGTGGAATCGTAAAACGAACGGCGGGGACGCGGCAAGCGGGCGTCGCGCGCTTGCGTGCGCCGGGTATCCGATTGAAGATTCGCGCGGTCGTCGAAATGGTTGGCTGGTCAACGCAGGCGGGCTGCCCGTAGTCCCAGGAGCCCCGTGAAAATCGCGCGGACGAACAATCCGGTCCCCACCGCCGCGGCGCTCGTGCTCATCGCCGCGGCCTCGGCCGGCTTCTGGCTCTTGTTTATCGCGCGCTGCAACACCTCCGCCTCGCAGCTCATGCACAACAACTGGTTCTGGGGTCTTTGGACCTATCAGAAAATACACAATCTGTTGCCCGACGATGTCGACCTGGCGTTCCTCAGGTCCGGCTATTATCTCGTGAGCGCGCTTTCCGCCACCGCGTTTGGAACGGCGTTCGACGCGTTCATGTATCCGAATCTGATCGCGCTCGTCCTTGTGATTTTCGCCGCGTTTTTCGTGGGGCGCGAACTGGCCTCGGCGCGGGCCGGTCTTTGCTGCGCCGCGTCGATGGCGTTCATGCCGCCGGTCATCGGTCTGGCGCAGGCCTACGAGGGGACGATCGTCACCTTCGCGACGTTGACCTGGTTCCTGTTTTTCTTCGTCCGTTGGACGCGCACGAACGCGGCGGGAAATCTTGCCGGCGCGCTTGTCATCGCGTCCGCCGGAATCCTGATGCCGACGACCGCCACGTTTCAGGCGCTGTTTCTGGCGCACGGCATTGTGCTGATGGCGGCATTTCTGGCCGAAGCCTCCATCGCGTACGCGAGACACGGAAGCCATCACAAAAACACGCGGATCGGCGTCACCTGGATCGGCGCGGCGTCGATTGTCGCCGCCGGCTTTCTCGTCCTGATGCATATCTCGGACGGCGGGCGACAGTTCGGGTATCAGCTAAAACAGATGGAGGCCACGCACGGAGGCGCCGAACGCGGCTTCGTCACCGATCTTTCGTTTTACCCTTCGCACATCGTCTTCAAGTTTCTGAATGGACCGGCGGTTGCAATCCTCGCGCTCGGCACGATCGTTTCCGCAAGACGGCCCGGTCCGCTTCTCCCATTGGCCGCGTCGGTCGTGGCGGCGGTCGCCGGCCTGACGTGGGTCGGCAAGCTCGATCCGGCGTACGTTCTCGGCGTCACGCCGGCGCTTGGCGTTTTGACCGGTCTTGCCGCGTGGCGGATCGGGACCTTCCACCGGTTTCTCGCGCCCGTTTGCGTCCTGCTTGTCGCGCTCATGGCGTTCGTCAGCGTGCGGGAGAGCCTTGTCGGACGGACGCCGGGGTTTCCCGGAGCCATCACATCCGTTCTCGACCGCCCGTCGTACGAATTTATCCGCCCGCCGGAATTTTCCGAAAGGGTGTTTGATTTCGACCGGAAAGCCTCGTGCCTTGCGGTCCTGTCGGACGCCGTCAGCGGTGAGGGACGGTTCAGCTATCCGTGGGTGCTCATCGATCCCGATCTGCTGTTCCGCGCCCACGCGTCAATGGCGCGGCCGCGTACATTCGTGTTTCTGCCCGCCGGAATCCCGCACGGCAACGACCGGGGCGAGCCGTCGAAGTGGAGCTTCGACTATTTCGCGGTTGCGCTCGACGAGGAAACCGCGCGGCTCGCGGACTTCAAGGACATCCTTGCCGTCTGGAGCAAGCGCACGGACGAATCCGACGTGCTGGATCGCTACGAGGCGCTGAAGGACGCGCGCAACCGCTTTTCATTGATCGGGCGCGGATGCGGCATGGCGTTTTATCGCCTTGAGAAGTAGACCGTGGTTAGGTTGCGTGACGATATTTTCGGAAGGTCGAAGAAATGGGACTCGGATCGACCATCGCCACGATCGGCGGCATCGGCGTCGCGCTTTTCGCCTTTGATCGCCTGATGCTCGTCGCCGAGGCGCGCGGGTGGATCTACTGGCGCAGGAGAAAGCCGTCGCCGGGCACGGCCGGGAACGCGCTGCTGAAACTGCACGCCATGATCGAGCCGTCAAAAAAACACCTGGTTGACGTGCGCAAGGACGAGGCCGGCGAGGACGAGGACCAGAGCGATCCGCCCGGTGAAGACTCGTGAATCGGCCGGGCGGCCGGCTCCGAGCCTTGCGCGTCCTCGCGATCACGACGGCGCTCGCCGTTTTTGCCGCGGCCGGCTGCGGCCGGGAGCCGGCCTCCAAGGATGACGCCATCGAGTCGGAATGGGCGCACTTCGTCTGCAATCCCGGATGGGAGCCCTGGGCGCTTGATCTTTGCCACGCGCTGCAGGCCGACGCTGCCGCCGGCCTTAACGAACGAAAGCCCGATCTGTCGGCGTCCGTGTTTATCGCCGGCGGCACGCTCATCTCGGGCCCAAAAACGGGCGGCTCGTCGCGCGAGTCACTGCCCCCGGGCCGGCGAAAGGTGACGGCGTTTTTCATCGACCGGTTCGAGGCCACCAATCGCGACTACGGCGAATGCGTCGCCGCGCGCCAATGCCTGCCGCTATCGCCAAGCCCGCATCTCGGCACGGACTACCGCGAGCCAGAGTATCCGGCGATCCTCGATTTCCGGCAGGCCAGGCGCTATTGCCGCTGGCGCGGCAAACGGCTGCCGACGGAGTACGAGTGGGAGTTCGCCGCGCGCGGGCGTAAAAATTACCGATACGTCACGGGTGACAATCCGCCCGAGCCCGGGTGGGCGAACGTCTGCGGAGACGCGTGCTCCTTCGACTGGAAGCGCGAGGACTGGGAGGATGGTTACGCGTATACCGCGCCCGCCGGCGCCTTTCCGCGCGATGCGACGGCGCAGGGCGTCATGGACATGACCGGCAATCTCAAGGAGTGGACGACGACCGGCGAGCCGCTTGCGCCGGGACAGATCATCGCCCGCGGCGGGTCGTGGTATTCGGACCGCACGGACCTCGTGCCCGCGGACGCGCGGCAGATCTGGCAGCTCCCCATCCGGCACGACGACAAGGGCGTGCGCTGCGCGGCGGACGCGGGCCTTTGGGGACGCATCCAGAGCGCGTTGACGTTCGATTGACCGCCCCGCGTTTTGTCATAATTCGGCCGTTCAATTGCGGAAGATTGGAGGGGGTCATGGGCGAACCACAAAATGGCGAAACGGACGAACGCAAGGTCTTCATCGTCACGCGCGACACGGAATGCGGGCGATGCGGCAAGGAACTCGACCGGCGTTCGTGGGTCGAGCTCATGCGTGAACCGGAAAACATGGCGCTTTGCATGGAGTGTTCGGACCTCGGCAAGCTCGAGTTTCTGCCGACCGGCGACGCCGCGCTGACGAGGCGGGCGAAAAAAGGCTCCGCCACGTGGGCCGTCGTTCTGAAGTGGAGCCGCGCGCGCAATCGCTACGAGCGCCAGGGTTTGATCGTCGAACCCGAAGCGATGGAAGAGGGGCGGGCCGAATGCCTCGCGGACGCGGAAGATTGAACACACAGGCGCAAGAAGACGGCCGGCCCGCAGCAGCTTACGGAAGCTCATTCCCCCGCGCCTTTAGGCGCGGCGCCCTTTGTTGCCGCGTGTAGCCATTCGCGTGCCGATCTAGAATCGGCTGCCGTCGTTCTCGAGTTTCTTGGCGCAGCGGATTCCGATGAGTGCGGGACCGCCGCATTCGACCGCCAGACCCCACATCGAAACGCGCATATTGTATGCGTCGCTCGTGACGTCACCGCCGCGGGCAACCGCGGAAATATAACCGTCGCCACAATCCTGATAGTCGTCGACCATCTCCCACGCATTTCCAAGGATGTCGAAAAAGCCCCAGGGATTCGGAGCCTTTTGTCCCACGGGAAGAGCGCCGAAATCGTCCTTGCCTTGCGCCGGGGTGTTGCCGGACCACCACGCGATGTCATCCAGGCACGCGGGGTCGGTGCCGCAGTAGTAACGCGTCGTCGTGCCGGCGCGCGCGACGTACTCCCATTCCCGGTCGGTCGGCAAACGCGCCCCGATTTGTGCGCAAATTTCCGACGGCCTCGCGATGGTCCAATTTCCGTGGAACGGGTGTTCGGGATGCTCGCTCGGCTCGTCCGGGTCCGGATGCTTTCCGAACACCTCGAAGAACTCTCTGTTCGTCAATTCGTGCTGCATCACGAGGAAGTCGTGAGGAATTTTAACCTCGACGGTATTTTCGGCCGGCCCGCAAGTGAAATCGGCCGGTGAGCACCCCATGGTGTAGCTCCCCGCGGGAACGCGGATCCAGCGGATACCGAACCGGTCGATCGTGACGGCGAACAAGGGGACCCGCGACTCGCCGGAGTCATCGTCCGCGTCCTCGTCATCGTCGATTGTATCGTCGCGGTCGTCGCCATCGTCGTCGGCCGGACTTGTGTCGCCGGTCAACACGCCGTCTTGATGGCCGCCGGTAAAACAACCCCCGGCGAATATCAACGCCGCCGCGGCCATCGCAATCCGAATGATCCTGTCGCGTGTCATGGGGCGTTCCGAACGCAGCGGACACCCAGGCCGTCGGAAAAATCGCTTTCGACCGCCCCGAGCGCGCCGATATCAAAAAGTCCGCACCAAATGTAAGGGGGATCGTCGAGAACCTCGGTCGATGACCAGTACCGCGTCACGTGACCGTTCAGTTCATCGGGCCAATAGAGTCCCCACGGTCCCGGACCTCTCAGGTAGGCGCATTGGCGGCAGGCTTCGTAGTCGGAGCAGTCATGATGGGGACACTCGTCGCTAATACCGCACTCACCGCCGGTCATGTTTCGCGCGCAGCCGCGAATGATTGAACGCAACTCCGATATGGTGGGAAGACGCCATCCGCCACCGTCCAACACGAGATTTTCGCAATAAATCTTCGCGTCTTTCCAAAGGTAGGGGTCATTTGGCGGCTTAACCTCCCACGTCAATTGCGTCGTGAAATCGGTCCAGGTTTCTTCGTAGACGTCGCCGCCGACGAGCGAGCCGTTGTCGATGGAGCCGCCATCGTCGTCGGCGTCGTCGTCCGAATCCGTGTCGTCGTCGATGGAGGTGGTGTCGTCGTCAAAGTTGTCGTCGTGACTTTCGCTCGCGTCGTCATCGTCGTCGGCCGTGTCGTCATGGGACGAATCATCGTCGCCGCTTCCAGTCAAGCAACCAACGGCGGCGAGCCCGACCAGCAGCATCACCATCACCAATATGAAGGCGAGTGATCGACTAGGCGAAAACAAGGTCGAGAACATGCGTTCGCGCCTCCATCGTCTATCGGCGCTTCCCGCAACCCGGCGTCGACTTGTAAGATATCACACCAATGCGGACGGCGAACAGATGGGAAAGTATGTTTTGACTACGCGCGCAACAGCTTGAGAAAGCTCATCCCGCCGCGCGCCTTTTGCTTGAGCTCCTCCCACGTCGCGGTGCGCGTGAGGGAGCGCCAGAGGTAGGCGGGGTCGAGGTAGAGGCGGCGGTACGCGCCGCGGATGAGCAGGCCGAGTTCGTCCTTGCTGAGGTGTTCGGTCCACAGTGGCGGGTGGAACGCATCGGTCGGATTGGCGGCGAATTGGGCCCAGTAGTCGCCGGGCAGCACGCCGTTTGCGATGCCCTGTTGATACGCCTCGGACGCGGGCATCGGCACGAACACCTCAAACAGGTAGTAGTCCGCGCGAAGGCTCGCGGCGTAGGCGACGGTGGCATCGGCCAGCTCGCGCGTTTCGCCGGGCAGGCCGAGCATGAAGTAGCACATCGCCTTCATGCGGCGCTTCTGCACGCCCTGGACCGCCCAGCGCGCGCGGGAAAGGTCGATGCCCTTTTTGATGCGTTTTTGCATGTCGTCGTCGCCCGTTTCGATGCCCAGATACACGCGCTCGCAGCCGGATGCGGCCAGCGCGTCGAGCAGCGACTCGTCAAGCGTGTCGACGCGCGTGCGGATGTCGAAGCCGATTTTTTTGGGCAGATGGCGGATGCGCTCCAGGATTTCGAGCGCGCGTTTTTTTCGCGCGGTGAAGGTGTCGTCGTAAAACGAAAACTCCGTGATGCCCCAGCCGATCAACCGCTCGATCTCGCCGGCGACGTGCGCGGGGGAATTCAGGCGCAGCTTGCCCGCGATGATCGGCCTGTCGCAGAAGGTGCAAAGGAACGGGCAGCCGCGGCTTGTCACCATCGCGGCGACCGGGCGAGCCTTGGCGACCGACGAGAAGTAGCGATCGAACGGCAATCCCTCGTAGTCCGGGAAGCCGAGTGCGTCCAGGTTCTGCTCGGTCGGAGGTGTGGGGCCGACGATCGCCTCGTCCTTACCGTGCCGCGCCACGCCGGGGATGCCGGCGGGGTCGCGCTTTTTTTCGAGTGCGTTAAGCAGATCGGTGAACGGCGCTTCGCCGTCGCCGAAGATCGCCGCGTCGAAACAATCAAGCTGCGCGGTTTGCGCGGGGTAAATCGTCGGATGCACGCCGCCGCACACGAGAAACGCATCGGGGCACGCCTGCCGCACCGCACGCGCGTAACGCACCGTGGACATCAGCGAATACGTATCGGCGGGTAGCGCGATGACGTCGTATCCGCCGCGCGCCGCGCGCTCGGCCGCCTCACGCTCGGTGAGATTCAGCGCCTCCGCGTCGAGGTAGTCGCAGACGTGGCCGTGCTTGCGCGCGTAGGATCGAACGTAGAGCGCGCCGACGGCGGGGAAGCACACCCACTTCTCGCCGATCTCCTCGGGCATCAGCGCCTCGAATCCCAGTTCGATGCGCGGGCGGAGGATGAGCGAACGCATGCGGCTCTCGATTCTCAAAGGGTGCGCGGATGGCGCGATTATTCATCATCGCTTTCGCACGAAACCTGTCAACGAACGCGATTCCGGCTGTGTCTCGCCACACACGAAAAAACTCCACCACAAAATTCGCCGATCCGTCGCCGCGATCGACCTGTCCCATCGTATGATGCCCTCGTATGACCGCGCCTTACCAACGCGACACGAACGAAATCCTTGACGAGTTGGGCGTCCGGCTCGACGCGGGCCTTGCGCGCGCGGAGGTCGAGCGCCGGCGCAAGGAGCACGGGCCCAATCGCCTGCGCGAGGCCGTGCGCAAAAGCCCATGGATCATCCTTGCCGCGCAATTCCGGAGCATCATCGTTTACCTGCTCGCCGGCGCGGCGGCGCTGTCTTTTTCGTTCGGCGATTGGCACGAAGGCGCCGCCATCGTCGCGGTGCTCCTCATCAATGCCGCCATCGGGTTTTTCACGGAGCTGCGCGCGGTTCGTTCGATGGAGGCGCTCCGCAAGCTGTCCCGCGTGCGCGCGCGCGTGCGCCGCGACGGAAAGGCGCGCGAGATCGCCGCCGACCAGATCGTCCCCGGCGATATCGTGCTGCTCGAGGCGGGCGACGTCGTGCCCGCGGATTTGCGCCTCGCCGAGACGCACAACCTGCAGATCGACGAATCCGCGCTGACCGGCGAATCCGTGCCGGTCGAGAAAGACACCGGCGCGCTTTCGGGCGAGGCGCCGATCGGCGACCGCGCGAACATGGCCTTCAAGGGCACGGCCATCACGCGCGGATCCGCCGCGGGCGTCACGGTGGCGACGGGGATGAAGACGGAACTCGGCCGCATCGCCGCGCTCGTCGAGAGCGCCGAGGCCGAGGCGTCGCCGCTCGAGCAACGTATCGACCGGCTCGGCGGGCAGCTCGTCGGCGCGACGCTCGGGATCACGGCTCTCGTCGGCGTGTCCGGTGTCGCCGCGGGGCACGAGTGGCTGGCGATGATCAAGACCGCCGTCGCGCTGGCCGTCGCCGCCGTGCCCGAGGGCCTGCCGATCGTGACGACCGTCGCGCTGGCGCGCGGCATGTGGCGCATGGCCCGCCGCAACGCGCTCATCGAAAAGCTGTCCGCGGTCGAAACGCTCGGCGCGACGACGGTGATCCTGACGGACAAAACCGGCACGCTCACCGAAAACCGCATGACCGTCGTGCGCCTGCGTCTTGCGGATGCCGATCTGCGCGTGGAGCCCGGCGAAAAAAACAGAGCCGCGTTTTTCGCGGACGACAGGCCGTCCGAAATCGAGCCCGGCGCCCCCGCGCACGCGGCCATGCGGGTCGCGGTGCTGTGCAACGACGCACGGCTGCCGGCGCCGGACGAGAAGCGACCGGTCGATGCGAAGCCCGCCGGCGACCCGATGGAGGTGGCGCTTCTTGCCGCGGGGCAGGCGGCCGGGCTTGAGCGCGAGGCGCTCGCGGACGAATCACCGCGCACGCGCGAGGAGTCCTTCAGCCCGGACACGAAGATGATGGCGACGTTCCACAAGACCGGCGACGGGCATTTCGTCGCGGTGAAGGGCGCCCCGGAGGCGGTGATCGCCACGTGCACGCGCGTGCGGACGAACGAGGGCGACAAGGCGCTTGACGACGCCGGCCGCAAGGAATGGATCGGGATCAACGGGGAACTCGCCGCCGCCGGCCTGCGCGTGCTGGCGCTCGCTTCAAAAACGGTGGACGCGGAAGGCGCGGAGCCGTACCGCGATTTGACGTTGCATGGCCTCGTGGGTCTTCTCGATCCGCCGCGCGCGGATGTCGCGGACGCGATCGCCGCGTGCCGAGAGGCGGGCGTGCGCGTCGTGATGCTGACGGGCGATCACGCCGGGACGGCGAAAACCGTCGCGGAAAAGGTCGGCCTGGCGGATGGCGACATCACGGCGATCGAAGCGTCGGAACTCGCGGACATGGAACGCATCGACGACGCCGGGCGCGAGCGGATCCTGAAGGCGAACGTCTTCGCGCGCGTCAGCCCCCAGACGAAGCTGAATCTCGTGACGCTCTTTCAGAAAAACGGCGCGGTCGTGGCGATGACGGGTGATGGCGTGAATGACGCGCCCGCGCTCAAAAAAGCGGACATCGGCATCGCGATGGGGCGGCGCGGCACGGAGGTCGCGCGCGAGGCGGCGCACATGGTTTTGCGCGACGACGCGTTTGCGTCGATCGTCGCGGCGATGGCGCAGGGCCGCGTGATCTTCGGCAACATCCGCAAGTTCGTGCTCTACCTGATGTCGTGCAACCTGAGCGAGATCCTCGTCATCGGCGTGGCCACGCTCGCCGGCCTGCCGCTGCCGCTTTTGCCGCTTCAAATTTTGTATCTCAATCTCGTCACCGACGTGTTCCCCGCGTTCGCGCTCGGCGTCGGCGAAGGCGATCCCGGCGCGATGCGGCGGCCGCCGCGCGATCCCCGCGAGCCGGTTCTCGGCAGGGCGCGGTGGATGACGATCGGCGCATACGGCGCGCTCATCACGGCCGCGACGCTCGGCGCGTTCGCCGTCGCGCTCCATTCGTTCGGCTTGAAAGGCGAGGACGCGGTGACGGTGTCGTTCCTCACGCTCGCGTGCGCGCAGCTCGTGCACGTGTTCAACATGCGCGATCCGGGCTCGGGATTTTTCCGCAACGAGGTGACGCGAAATCCGTTCGTGTGGGGCGCGCTCGCGCTATGCGCGGTGCTGATCGCCGCGGCGGTCTACGTGCCGTTCCTCGCGGACGTGCTCGGCGCCACGCGGCCGACGGCGAAGGGGTGGATGCTCGTCGCGGCCGGCAGCGCCGCCGTGCTTGTCGTCGGGCAGGTCGTGCAGCTATTGCGCCCGCTGTGGCGGAAGGATCGGTAAGCGGAGCGATCAGCGGTCAGCGGCCGGTAATCAGCGGTAGGGCGGTCGCGGTTCCAACCGAAAAATTCTCCGTGCGCTCTGTGCTTTCTGTGGTGAATTGCGATTCTGAGATTCCACTCGCCACTCGTCACTCGTCACTCGCTCAGGCGTCTCCCATCCGCTCCCCGTTCGCGGGGATCTCGATGATGTCGTCCGGCGCGGCGGGCTCGAGCGCCTTGTAGTCGATATCGATATCGGTGTGGCGCGACAGCCCGGACCCGGTCGTCGGGCGCAAAAAAACCTCGACGCGGCGGTTGCGCGTGCGCCCTTCGAGCGACGCATTGTCGGCGATCGGCCGCGCGTCGCCGTAACCCGCGGCGGCAAGCAACGTGGGATCGGCGCCCGACGATGTTTGCAGCAGCGATACAATCGCCGCCGCGCGCGCGCAGGAAAGCTCCCAGTTCGACGGATATTCGCTGCCCGCCACCGGGCGATCGTCGGTGTGGCCCATGACCGTGGCCTCGAGTTTGTATCGGCGCATCGTCGCCGCAAGCGCGTCGAGCACACGCTTGGCGCCGCCGGCGAATCCCGGCAGGAGCGCCGCCGATCCCGATGCGAACGTGATCTGCTCCGGCAGCGTGACGAGCATGCCGCCCGCCACCGCGGACACGCGCACCTCGGCGTCCGCGCCTCCGCCGCCTTCGACCTCGCTTGCGTCAGGTTGCAGGCCGGACGTAGCAGCCGCCTTGTCGGCGCTCGCGCGCAGCTGATATTCCTTGTCCTTCACGACCTCGCGATCGGCGCTGTAGAGCTTGGGGTTCACCAGCTCGAGGAAATCGCGCAGCACCTTCACGTCCTTGACGAGCACGATTTCGTTGGACGTGAAATCGCTCGTACGCACCGCGTCGATGATGGAGCCGCCGAGCGAATCGGAGATCGCCTCGAGCTTGGCGTCCTCCATCGAGGACATCGAAAGCAGCAGCACGAAAAACGTGAGCAGAAGCGTGATCAGGTCGCCAAACGTCACCATCCAGGCATTCGGATCGATTTTCGCGCCGCCGGATTTCTTTTTTTTCGCCATCACTCGGGCTCCGGAAGATTCGATGTCGTCGGCTCGCGCCACGGATCCTTGGCGCCCCAGGTCTTCCAGAAGTCCATCGACGACGCGAGCATCGACCGCGGCTTGACCTTCTTCAGAATCACCACCACGCGGCGGTTCGCCGCGGGATCGGCCGGATTGGCCGGGTGATTCGCGCCCAGGCCGCGCACGGTCAGCATCTCGGCCGGCACGCCTCCGAATTCGACGAGAAAGCGCGCCGCGGCCGATCCGCGCCAGGCGGAGATGCGCCAGGCATCTTGCGACTCGTCATCCGAGGCATGCCCCTCGATGATGAGATTCGAACGCAGCCCGACCGAAAGTTCGGAGATAGCTGACAGGATCGTTTGCGCCTCCGGCGACAGCTCGGTCTCGCCCGCGTTGAAGGCGATCGCGGCGGGAAAGGTCAGGCGCAGGTCGTCGCCCTCGATGTCCATGCCAATATCATCCTGCAACGAGACGCTCGCGATGACCTTCTTCATGGCGTCCGATACCGTGTACCCGGCGCGCTCCTTCCACTTTTCCATCCACTTGTCGACGACCTGGCGCGTCACCTCATCGTCGATCGTGTTCATCGTGAGGTTGATGGGCTGGCTGCCGGGCATCACGCCGAACGTGCCGACGACGGACGCGAGCGCGGTGCGCGTGCGTTTTTCGTCCATCGTCGCGATGCTGTTCAGCAGGATGAAAAACGCCAGGATGAGAATGGACAGCGCCGCGAAGAGCACCACGAAGGTGTCGGGCGCCGGCTCGTCGTCCTTTTTCTTGCGCGCCACGGCGCGATCCTAGTTGTCGAACAGGCTGACGCGCTGCTTCGGCGGCAAAAGCGCGTTGAGCCTCGATTCGATCACGCGCGGGTTGTCTCCCTTGGAGATCGACTCCACGCCGGTGAGGATGAGCTGATTGAAAAGCTGCTCCTCGCTGCTTCGCGTGCGGAGTTTTCCCGCCAGCGGGTTGAACAGAACGTTCGCGAGGATCGCGCCGTAAAACGTCGTCAAGAGCGCGACGGCCATCGCCGGGCCGATGGACGACGGATCCGACATGTTCTGCAGCATCAGCACAAGGCCGATCAGCGTGCCGATAAGGCCCATCGCCGGCGCCACGGTGCCGAGCGCCGCGAGCATGTCCGCGCCCTTCTTGTGCCGCTCGGCCAGCGCGTCGATCTCACTTTCAAGCTGCGAGACGATCTGCTCGGTCTCGGTGCCGTCCACGGCGAGCATCAGCCCCTTCTTGAAAAACGGATCGGTGACGCCCTTGCCCGCCTCCTCCAGCGCGAGGATGCCCTCGGTGCGAACGAGCTGGCCGAATTTCACGAGCTGTTCCACAAACCCGCGCGTATCGCGTTCGCGCGAGGAGAAGGTGTTGCCGAGGATTTTCCCCAGCGACGTCGCGTCCTTCATCGGATAGAAAATGAACAACACGGCGAACGTGCCGAGAATGACCAGAAGAACCGAAGGAATGTCCACGAACGCGGCCAGGTTGCCGCCCATCAACATCGAAGCGAGGATGAGCCCGAACGTGGCGATAAGACCGATGATTGTGGCGATATCCATATCCGCCCTCCCACGCGCGCCCGCCGCCTCGGAGGACGCACCCTGTTAGCCATGCGCGTCGCGCCGATTCCCGGGCCCGTTCCCTCACGGACGGCCGCCGGCGCCACGCACCCTTTCGTCACCGTAAGATATCGGCAGCTTGCTCCGGACAGTTGAGCGTTTGGAAGCGGAATTTCGTAAAGGTTTTCGGGCCGTAGGCCCGCAACCGCCAGTTGGGAGCGCCAAACGGAGCCGTGCGCGCCGGCAAGCGGTCACCCCGTCCTCGCCATGAGCCGGCGATCGGAAGACTCGCATTATCGCGGAATCAAAAAATACAGCTCGCCGTGCGTGTTCGTGGCGCCTGCGAGCTTTTCGGCAAGCGGCCCGGCGCCGATGTACAGATCCGCCCGCCCCGGCCCGACGATTGCGTTGCCGGTGTCCTGATCCAGCACGAAACGCGAGGTGGATGCGTACCCCGCAAGCGTGCCGTCCGAGGCAAGGCGCGGGGCGTCGTAACGCACATATCCGATCGCGCCCGCCTCGTAGACGCGCTTGTCCGTCGCGATCGTGCGTCCGGGCGTGAGCGGAACGCCCGCGCTGCCGGAGGTCGGCTTGTCGTCCATGCGGAAAAAGATGAAGCGCGGGTTTTGCGTCAGGTAGCGCCGGGCCCGGGGGATATCCGCGCGCAACACGCGCTGAACGTCCTCGTACGCACCGGACGAAAGCCCCGCGCGAATCAACATGCGCCCGGGGCTTTGAAAGTCGTATCCGTTCGTGCCGGCGACGTGGACGCTTGCCGTCGATCCATCCGGAAAACGCAGCGTGCCCGATCCCTGAATGTGCAGAAAATGCAGGCCGACGTAGTCCTTCACCCACGCGATCTCGAGCCCCCGGCCCGCGAGCGCGCCATCTTCGATCTGGGCGCGCGTGAAATAGGGGTGCGCCTCGCCGGACACGCGGCGGAACGCACGGCCGCCGCTCTCCTCAAGAT